>JBGCDP010000014.1:0-23029 GCA_045105475.1 Anaerolineae bacterium | reverse complement strand
TGATGAAGGTGAATCGTCATCAGATATGCCGTTCATGTCAGATTATCAAGATTATATGGACCGTGCGCCTGCTTTGGTTGAAAAAGCGAGAGAATGCGACATTCCGATTGTCTTTTTTCAAGAAGCGCATCGACGCAATTTGATCGATTTCGGCCGGGAGTTGGACGGAGCTGAAGGGATTCACCTGCTTGAAGGAGATCCTGGGACTGAAATCGACAGTGCGCTTAATATGCGGCCAGATGATTATTTTATTCGTAAACGGCGCTATTCCGGCTTTTTTGGGACAGAATTTGAGATACTGCTAAAAGGGTTAAAAGCCAACACGCTAATCCTCATCGGGGGGCATACCGATGTATGTGTCCACTACACATTTGTTGACGGGCACCAGCACGACTATTTTTGCAGGGTGGTTGAGGACTGTGTTGCAGGGTCTGGTCAAGAAGCGCATGATGCAGCCTTAAACGCAATGGAGTATTTGCAAACAGGAGCACGGCGCACGTCGGCCGAGGTCATGACTGCATTTGAGGCGTTTAATAAGTCGGCATAGACACCCTCATCTATCGGTTACCCCTGACGAGCTCTTTTAACGATGGCAACCGCCTCTTTTGTCAGACGGGTAATCTCTGCAAAGTTACCATCAGAGATCAGCTGCTTTTTCACCAGCCAGCTCCCGCCGCAAGCTTGAACCATTGGCATCGCCAAAAACTCAGGCAGGTTCTTAGCGTTAATCCCGCCGGTCGGCATGAAATCAATGCCTACAAACGGGTCGCTCATCGATTTAAGAAATGTGGAGCCACCGGCCGCGGCCGCAGGGAAAAACTTAAGCAACTTCAACCCCATCTTGACCGCCAGTGTGACATCGGTTGGAGACATCACACCGGGAATGATTAGTACGTTTTTAGACAGGCACCATTCAACAATTTCAGGGTCAAGGCCCGGGGCAAGCAAGTATTTGGCGCCGGCCGACACCGCCTGTTCGGCTTGATTGACGGTTAATACTGTGCCTGCTCCCACCAGCATTTCTGGGTGTGCATGGCACATTTTACCGATAGACTCAGCCGCAGCATCGGTCCGAAAAGTCAGTTCAGCCGTCGGCAAACCACCCGCAAGCAACGCCTGCCCTAAAGGAGCGGCCGTATCTGCATCGTCAAGCGCAACAACGGGAACGATCCCCATTTCCCCAATTCTTTTTACAATTTCATTCATAATTAATTCCTAATTTAATCGATGCGAAATACCCAAGATAACAATTGACGCACTCCTGAACTTAAACCCGTCGTGGAAAATACCGTTCAAAACGGCGGATTGACTGCCACTGCCAGCTCGCATCGTATTTATGGCACAACCCCCAAGTGATGCCCTCTAAAGGGCCAGCTTCGTTTTGCAATCCCCGAAACAGCCCCATCGCTTCAGGTGCCCCTTTAATCACCGACATAATTTCAAAGTTAATGCCATCGGCCGCATATTGAATTGTGTTCTTCTCCGGACCATCGGTTGTTAATAGAGCTGCAATGCCACCTGCATAGGGCCAAATACAAACTTCGTGCCCACTGTTGGTAACCGGGTTATAAGGCGATTTCACATAGGGGCCAGATGGGTTGTCAGCAATAGCGACGCCCCATTTAATCTCCCGGCCGCCAAACGTCATCTGCTCACCCATCCGTTCACCTTTGTAGTAGAGATAAAACTTGTCCCGAAAATAGATCAAGCATGGATCATGCACTTTGTGACTATCAAAATCGCCTTGTTCGATTACAGAAAAGCGATCATCTTCATCGCCGAGCCATATTCCATTATCGGCCGGACTCAAAATCGGTTCCGGCAGCTTTTTCCATGGCCCATCGGGTGAATCTGAGACAGCCATACCGATTTGGTTTTTAACACGGACCACATAAGGGGCTTTTACAGTTTGATAAACCAAATAATATTTTTTATCGTGAGTAAAGATCTCTGGTGTGAAAACGGCCCGATCGTCATATGAACCGTCCGGGCCACGGCCGACCGCTTGCCCCTGCTCTTTCCACTCCCAGCCATCTTCAGATGTTGCAAACCAAACTTCGGTTAAATCCCACGGAAAAACTTTAAGCGCAGGATCGCCAGAACCAAATCCGGCCGTTTCCCCTTCTCCTTTTGTATACCAAACATAGTAGGTTCCATCGATCTGAATCACGCTGCTGGGGTCTCTGCGAATGACACCCGCTTCATACTTAAAATCACCAACCAAATCGTGCTCTCGAAATTGACAAAACCATTCTGGCCCACGGGTGTAATTCAAAGCGCGACGAGACGCAGCACTTAAATAGTTTTTATTTTGATCTTGTGTCATTTATACCCCAGTTGGTTTATTCGATTCTAGTTAGCCTCGAGCGACGGCATTATAGGTCGGCCGTCTTTTTTGTCAACAATCTACATTTGACAATCAACAATATGCCATCTATCATCAGCCAGCAGATTTTGAAACCCCATTCGGAAAAATAGCATGATCATTACTTCCTTAAAAACAATGCATTATCGCTTGCCTCTCAGCTCCACCATGACAGATGCAACACATGGTGAAATGACCCATTTTGAAGTCATCATGGTGCAGTTACAAACAGCTGATGGACAGCAAGGGTTAGGCTACACCTACACAATTGGGCTGGGTGGTGCTGCAATCAAATCTTTAATTGAGCAAGCAATCAAACCGCTTTTAATAGGAGCCAATGCCCGCCAAATCGAAAAAATATGGGACGAAATGTGGTGGAAAATGCACTACATCGGCCGCGGAGGACTTGTTTCATTTGCGATGTCGGCCGTTGATGTCGCCCTGTGGGATCTAATCGGCCATATCGATGGCGTACCGCTGTGGCAACTATTAGGCGGGCATTCGAACACAGCCACTCCCTATGCTGGTGGCATCGACCTGCATCTTTCCCAAGGTGAACTGTTAGAAAAAATTCAAGGTGACCTCGATCATGGATTTCATGCCATCAAAATGAAAGTAGGGCAACCTCGCCTGCGTGACGATATCGAACGGATACAGGCTGTGCGCAACCTAATCGGGCCAGACATTACCCTGATGGTCGATGCCAATATGCGCTGGAGTGTTGAAACGGCCGTTCGTGCCGCACGCCAAATGGCTGAACATGACGTCTATTGGCTCGAAGAGCCAACGATTCCGGATGATGTACCAGGACATGCTCGCATTGCGGTTGAAGGTGGCGTCCCTGTTGCTACGGGCGAAAACCTGCATACGATTTACGAGTTCAGGAACATGATTGAAAACGGCCGAATCGCTTTTCCTGAACCGGATGTTTCAAACATTGGCGGCATCACCAATTGGATGCGGGTCGCCAAACTCGCCTACGCCAAAAATCTCCCTGTCACGACACATGGGGTCCATGAAATCCATTTACACTTGCTGGCGGCCGTGCCGAATGCGTCATTCCTTGAAGTGCATAGCTTTGGCCTAGAACGCTTTATTCTCAACCCGCCAGAAATCGTCAACGGCGACATGACCGCTCCTGATTTGCCGGGCCACGGTGTCCAGTTTGACTGGAGTAGCTTGGCTAAATTCGAGGTCGTTTAAAAAGTTTGGAATCATGTAGGTCTAAAATGATGAGTCAGGAGTGACAAGTGTTTGGGTATTGCACTACTCATCACTTGTCACTCTTGACTTACCAAATCAAAATACCTCCCCATATATACATCTATAGGAAGTTTGATGATAAAAGGCTGCACTCTAACCAACGCTAGCTATCAAGGATTTGATTCGCTCATCCTAAACAACGAGCATATCAAGCTCGTCATTGTGCCGGAGCTGGGTGGGAAAATCGCTTCGCTCATACACACACCTACCCAGCGAGAATGGCTCTGGCGCAACCCCCATCTGCCACAGCAAAAGCCTGCTTACGACGCATCATATATTGAAAAATTTGATACCGGTGGATTGGACGAATGCTTTCCGGCCGTTTCTGGTGGACCTTACCCTGACTTCCCATGGGATGGGGTTTCAATCCCCGATCATGGTGAGCTATGGTGCCAGCCTTGGCACGCAGAAATCCTAGAATGCTCGTCGAGCAAAATTGTCCTTTCGATGGCTTGCCATGGCGTACGCTTACCCTATCGCTTCGAGCGGCTCCTGAAGATGACGGCCGATAGTCCAACAATTACGCTTGACTACACAATCACCAACCTTTCTGGCTTCGACATGCCTTTTATCTGGAGCATTCACCCGCTTATCAATATTGAAGAAGGAATGCGCCTGAGCTTGCCCACTGACATTGACACAGTCCGGCTTGAAGGCACCATTAACAGCACCTTGGGGAAAAATGGCAGCGAGATCGCTTGGCCCCATCCAGAACTATCCAACGTTCCGGCCAGCGATTTCGGCCGAGCTTATAAAATTTTCACCGCTCCGCTAGACGCGTTCAACAGTGACAAGCAGGTTGAAACGGCCATCCACGACCCAAGTGGCACACACGCCCTAACCTTCCGCTTTTCACCCGATCAGATCAGCCACATCGCCATTTGGATGAACTACGGAGCATGGTCAGGCATTGGCTCTGCCCCCTATTTCAATCTGGGGCTTGAGCCCTGCATCGGTAGCAAAGATGGCTTAACTGATGCAAAAGCGATTGACGAATATGGACTTGTGCAGGCCAAGCAGCATTCTCGCTGGTCACTTGAACTCATAATCACTTAAAAATTTAACCAAGTTTAGAAGGCATCCTCATGGGGTACCCTCAAGATAACAACATGACAAACGACATCGTAAACTGCTGGGCAGAACAAATCACTATTCCCACCTACCCGATTGGTGAACGAAATAAGAATCCGATGTTCCTTGAAAAACGGATCTATCAAGGCAGCAGCGGGGCCGTATACCCACATCCTGTGATCGATCAGGTATTTGATGAAAAAATAGACAAAGATTACACGGCCGTCTTCCTCGAAAATCAATATCTTAAAATCATGATCTTGCCAGAAATCGGCGGCCGGGTGCAGATGGCATTGGACAAAACAAACGACTATCACTTTGTCTACTACAACCGCGTCATTAAGCCAGCCCTCGTTGGCCTAACCGGTCCATGGATCTCAGGTGGCATCGAGTTCAATTGGCCCCAGCATCATCGACCGAGCACGTTTGATCCACTCGACTGGCGCATCGAAGCCCATGCTGACGGCAGTCAAACGATCTGGTGTGCTGAAATCGAAAAGATGTTCCGTACCAAAGGGATGCACGGCTTTAGACTTTACCCAGAACGAGCCTATTTGGAGATCAACGTCCAGCTTTACAACCGGACGGCCGAGCCTCAGACCTTTTTGTGGTGGGCAAATCCGGCCGTACACGTCAACGACGACTATCAGTCTGTTTTTCCGCCCGACGTCCATGCGGTCATGGACCACGGCAAGCGAGACGTCTCTGACTTCCCCATCGCCACAGGCACTTACTACAAAAAAGATTATTCACCTGGTACTGACATTAGTCGCTACAAAAATATTCCTGTCCCCACCTCATACATGGCCTATCACTCCGATTTTGATTTTGTCGGCTGCTATGACCATGGGAAACAGGCTGGCATGATGCATGTCGCCAATCACCACGTGGTACCCGGTAAAAAGCAGTGGACATGGGGGAACAGCGATTTTGGTCAGGCGTGGGACCGCCAGCTCACCGATGAAGACGGTCCGTACATCGAGCTTATGTGTGGGGCGTACACCGACAATCAGCCTGATTTTTCATGGATTCAGCCGGGCGAAGAGAAAAGCTTTACGCAGATATTTATGCCGTACAAGCAGATCGGCCCTGCGAAAAACGCGTCAAAAGATGCAGTTGTCAATCTTGAAGTCGGAGACGATCAGGCTCAAATCGGTGTCTATCTTGCTCAGTCTCGTGAGGCAACGGTGCAGCTAACACTCAACGGCAAAGCGATCTTTGAAAAAACGATGACTCTGTCTCCAGAGAAAGTGCTAAAAGAAGCGGTCAGCATTCCGGCCGGAATCGCACCGCAGGCCCTGACACTGAAAGTTTTTGCCGAAAACGAAACACTCATCGCTTACACCCCTTTGCCAGACGAAAAGCCCGAAATCCCGAGCCCAGCAACCCCTACATTGCTTCCTGAAGATATCGCCAGCAATGAGGAGCTTTTCTTAAGCGGATTGCATTTAGAGCAGTATCGTCACGCTACGTTTCGGCCGGAACCCTATTATCAAGAAGCGTTGCGCAGAGACCCAGGCGATAGTCGCTGTAATAACGCATTAGGGCTTTTGCTCTATCGGAGCGGTAAATTCGCGGCCGCAGAACCCTACTTTCGCACAGCGATTAAACGGCTTATCGGGCGAAACCCTAATCCATACAGTAGCGAGCCGTACTACAATTTGGGGCTATCACTCAAAATGCAGAGGCGGTTTCAAGAAGCGTTTGACGCCTTTTACAAAGCGGTATGGACGGCCGATTGGCAAAGTCCAGCCTATTTTGAACTGGCAAAATTAGCGAGCAGAGCGGGCCAATTAAACGATGCGCTAGACCTAGCTGACCGATGCTTAAACAGCAACGGGCGACATCATAAAGCACGCCATCTAAAAATCGCCCTACTGCGCAAGTTAGACAAGCAAGAACAAGCGCTCTCACTCGCGGCCGAAAGCTTCAGTTTAGACAGCCTTGAATATGGGGCGATTTGGGAATACCGGCTTTTAACCGGCAGCAATTTTAACAGCGATCATGTCAGGTTCGATTCGGATACCCACATCGAACTGGCGATTGACTATGCGCATTTTGGATTCTTCTCAGAAGCTGTGATGCTGTTAGAAAGAGCACCAGTCGGTGACCCATTGGTCAACTACACACAAGGTTGGGTCTATGACCAGATGGGAGATAACCAAAGTGCATTGGCAGCATTTCAAGCTGCGGCCGGCCAATCACCTGATTTTTGCTTTCCCAATCGGCTAGAAGATGTGCTGTCGCTTGAGGCCGCCATGCGCCACAACCCTAGCGATGCCCGCGCCCCCTACTACCTTGGCAATTTCTGGTACAGCCACGGCCGCCACGCCGAAGCGATTGAGTGCTGGGAAAAATCACGCAGTCTGGATGCCCAATTTCCAACGGTACACCGGAATTTAGGGCTGGCTTATTTCAACAAACTCAACGATCCCGACCGCGCTGTCGAAAGTTTACAAACCGCTTTCCAGCTAAATTCGGCCGATGCTCGCGTCCTTTTTGAGCTCGACCAGCTCCACAAAAAGCTCAACCACCTTCCAGCCAAACGCCTTGCTTTCCTTGAGCAGCACTTAGACTTAGTTAACCAGCGTGACGACCTAACTATTGAACGCGTTACTTTGCTTAATCTGCTATATCAGCCTCAAAAAGCCTTTGCCATTCTCACAAACCGACAATTTCATCCGTGGGAAGGTGGCGAAGGAAAAGTCACGGGTCAATATGTAGTTAGCCTAGTTGAATTAGCGCGAAACGATATCGCTGAAGGTGACTACAGCGATGCGATTACGAAATTAACCCAAGCTCAACGCTATCCTCATAATTTAGGCGAAGGCAAACTATACGGCGCACAAGAGAATAATATTTTCTATTATTTAGGGGTCGCACATGCACAGGCTGGCAATCAAACAGAGGCGCAGCGCTGTTTCGAGCAGGCAGCAACGGGGCTAAGCGAACCTTCGTCGGCCGTCTTTTATAACGATCAGCCGCCTGACATGATTTTTTATCAGGGCCTAGCCAAGCAAAAGTTAGGCAATCAGGCTGAGGCCAAAGAGATATTTGAGCGGTTAATCGCATACGGCCGGGATCATTTAAATGATCAAGTCACGATGGACTACTTTGCCGTTTCACTGCCAAACTTCATGGTCTTTGATGAAGATCTCAACTTGCAAAACCAAATCCACTGCTACTACATGCAAGCACTCGGTGAAACAGGGTTAGGAAAATCAGAAGCGGCCGAAAAGCATTACGCGGCGGTTCTAAAACTTGCCCCCCATCATTTAGGGGCTGCTTCTCATCGATCCCATTTAAAAACATGAACAAAATAAAGATACGCTATTTAAACGTCAGTTCAATGGTCATCGCTTGTTTGTTAGGGACACTCATGCTGACAAGCTGTCAGTCAGAAAGCATTGAACCGGTTGCAACAGATGACTCGCCTGCAACAAAAACGGCCGTGCCGCCACCAACTAAGACCCCGGAACCTCAGCCGCAGCTACTACGAGACGATATTTCTATTCGAAAACTCACAGAGATCGGGGGGGGCGGGATCAAATTGGCCTTGAACCCCAATACCCGCTTTTTATATTTTTTGCGGCCGGGTGAAGGGATATTTCAAATCACACTGGGCGGCAGCACAGTCACCACCAAAAAAATCGTACCGATTGAAAAGATCACCCCAGATGGTTGGATTGCAGGAATGAAATTTGGCCCAGACGGGACGCTTTACGCGGTGGTCAACCGGCGGCCGAATGAAAGCGAAACGATGACTCAAGCCTCAATTTATAAAGGGACAATCTCAAATGCAGGTGATTCAACATGGGAAACCTTGGCCACAACAGACCCTTATCCAGCCAGCAATACCAACTTTGATCATCTATTCAATGGAATAACGATTAGCCCAGATAACCAATGGGTCTATCTCAACAGCGGCTCCCGAACCGATCATGGTGAAGTTGAAGATACCGAAGGGGAATTTCCCAACTTGCGCGAAGTGCCACTGACCTCGGCCATTCTGCGCATTCCGGCCGATGGAGTGGATTTGATCATTCCAAATGATGAAGCTGCCCTAAATGAGCTTGGCTATCTTTATGCAGATGGGACCCGAAACGCCTACGATCTTGAGTTTGCTCCTAACGGTGATCTTTTTGGCATCGATAACGGTCCAGACGCTGACTATTCAGAAGAAATTAACTGGATTCGTGAAGGGCACCATTATGGCTTTCCATGGCGTTTTGGCGATCAAGACAATCCACAGCAGTTTGCAGACTATGACCCGAGCCAGGATAAACGGCTCGATGAAGATTTTGTCGCAGTTCAGATGGGCACTTATCAAAATGACCCAGACTTTCCACCGCCTCCCCAAGAATTTACAGACCCGATTATCAACTTGGGTCCGGCCGCCACGCAATACAAAGACGATAATGGTCGGCCACAAATTGGCGAAACGCTATCAACCTTAACCGCCCATCGGTCACCCTTGGGACTCGTCTTTTTAAACGATGCAGAGCTACCTGACTGGCTCGCAAGTTCAGCGGATGAGCTGAGCTTATTCGTCGTTAGCTGGGGAGCGGCCGCAGGCGACCTGAGCGATCAGGGGAATGACCTGCTCCACATGAAGCTCACCAAAAATGGAGACAACTACGAAGCGGTGACTTCTCAAATCGCTACAGAATTTAGACGCCCCATCGATGCGGTCATTATTGAAAACCGTCTGTATGTACTCGAGTGGGACGGTGCGGGTGCAATTTGGGAATTAACATTTGAATAAAGGGCAGATTGGCAGGTAGCGTGCCAGCTACTTCCAGTCGATTAAAGGAGGATTTATGAAAATCGCAATAACCGGGGGAAATGGAGATTTAGGCAGCAACTTAATCCCCCATCTTTTAGAAAATGGGCATGACGTAGTCAGCATCGACCGTTCAATTCCACCAATGCAGTTTCCCCCGCCAGCAAAGGCGGCCAAACACTTAATCGCAGATGTGACAGACTTTGGCCAAGTTGTAGCGGCTTTAAGCGGCTGCGAAGCGGTCATTCACTTGGCCGCCCATCGCTCGCCTCTAAACGAACCGGCCCCCGTTGTTTACAGCAACAACACCGTGGGCAGTTACAACATTTTGTATGCGGCCGCGACGTTGGGCATTAAGCGTGTCTGCTTGGCTTCATCTATTAATGCGATCGGGGGCGCATTTAGCCGTGCTCCCCAATATGATTATTTCCCAGTCGATGAAGAACATCCAACCTATACCGAAGATCCGTACAGCCTCTCCAAGTGGGTGTTAGAACAGCAGGCCGACTCATTTGCTCGGCTTTATGAATGGATGACAATCGCCAGCCTGCGCTTTCACTGGTTGACTGACTCGCGTGCACATGTGGCAGAGTTAACGCCGATCATGGGAGACTTAGTCCCGAATCACCTTTGGGCATATACCCTTTTATCCGATGCGAGCCGAGCCTGTTTGCTGTCACTAACGGCCGATTTTAAAGGCCATGAAGCATTCTACATCGTGGCAGCTGACGCGGTTGCTGATAAACCATCCGCAGAGCTCGCCGCAGCGTTTTACCCCGATGCAAAGCTCCGTGTGAATATGACTGGCCAACATGGCTTTTTTGACTGTAGCAAAGCAGAGAAGCTGCTAAATTGGACCCATACGGCTCACTAAAATCTGAGTAACGCACAGCAAAAAATCGTTCGTTTTTTTAGCTCGTCCTACATAACAATAGTGTTCAAAATTAGGAGAACCAAAATGAAGATCACAAACATCATTCCCTATCCTGTTTGGGTGGGCAATCGCAATCAGCTTGTCATTAAAGTTGAAACAGATGAAGGAATATATGGGCTAGGTGAGTCGGGGCTAAGCGGCCGGGAGTTGGCCGTCATCGGCGCACTCAAACATTTTCGTGAATTTCTAATCGGGCAAGATCCGATGCAGCGCGGCCGGATATGGCAAGAGCTCTACCGGAGCCAATACTTCGAAGGGGGCCGGGTCTTATTGGCGGCTCAAAGCGCCATTGATATCGCTTTATACGACATCGTGGGCAAAGCTCTAGGGGTCCCCGTTTACGAACTACTAGGTGGCAAGCATCGTGACGTTATTCCGTGTTTTGCCACGGCGAGTGCAGGCTCCGGCACCGGTGAAGAGCTGTTAGAAAGTGCAAAACTGCTCTGGGACAACGGATGGAAAGTCATTCGAACGATGGGGTTGCTCCCCCGAAAGCCTGACTCTCCTGAAATTTTTGAACCCCGTGAGAGCATCGGATACACGGCCGAATGGATGGTTAATATCAGACAAGAGCTGGGCACCGAGCTAACGCTTGGCATTGATTACCACCATCGCTTATCACTCGCCCAGACCGCCTCATTTTGTCAGCGGATGCCGGTTGGCACGCTTGACTTTCTCGAAGAGCCAATGCGGGATGAAACCCCTGAAGCGTACGAAGCCTTGCGTAAAATGACTCCGATCCCATTTGCCGTTGGGGAAGAGTTTTCCAGTAAATGGCAGTTTTTGCCCTACATCGAACGCCATCTCACCGATTTTGCACGCATTGATATTTGCAACGTTGGCGGCTTTACTGAGGCGATGAAAGTATCTGGCTGGGCTGAAGCCCACTACATCAACCTGATGCCACACAATCCTTTGGGTCCAGTCTGTACCGCGGCAACGATCCATATGGCGGCCGCAACACCCAATTTCTCTTGGTTAGAAGTCAGAACCACACAAACAGAAAATCTTTACTATGGCAAAGACGGCGTCAACGACGCTGATTTAATGTTCCCCGAACAGCCTCGTTTGGTCGGCAACAGTTTCCCTGTGCCAACAACACCAGGGTTGGGTGTAGAATTAAACGAAGAAATGGCTAAATCTCAAGAATGGAAATTCTGGGAAGCACCCCATTACCGCCGAGGTGATGGGTCAGTAAACAATTGGTAGAACAAAGCGGCCGATGGGATTTACCCCATCGGCAATAAAAACTATGACAAACTCAAAATACAATCTTTTTGTAGGCAGCTACGCTTCAGAAAATGAGTCAAGCATTTATGGGATGACGCTTGATACAGCGTCCGGTGAGCTATCATCTAAAAGCTCTTACTCAGGCATCGAAAGCCCCTCTTTTTTGACAATACATCCTAACGGCCGCTGGCTATATGCTGTAAGCGAAACAGGGATGAGTAGCCATGGTATGCACGGCTCAGTTCATGCATTTGAAATTCAGCCCGACTCGCTAGAGCTTAAGCCGATTAATCACCAATCGGCCAAGGGGGATTGGACCTGCCATGTTGAAATAGATCACACCGGCCGCTGGCTCGTCGCAACCAACTATGGCAGCGGCGATGCCGCTTTGTATCCAATTTTGGCTGATGGGGCATTGGGTGAGATGGCTTCGTTTGTGCAGCATGCAGGCAGTGGTCCAAATAAGGCACGCCAAGAAGGACCACACGCGCATTCGGCCGTATTTACACCCGACAACAACTATGTCATCGTGGCCGACCTAGGCATAGACCAACTCGCCATGTACACGTTTGATGCCCAGTCTGGAGCACTCACAAAGCATGCTGAAGTGGCAGCCAATCCAGGGTCAGGACCCCGTCACTTCGCGTTTCATCCCAATAATAGGATTTTGTATTGTGCCAACGAGCTGGATAGCTCTGTCACAGTATATGCTTATGACGCCACGGCTGGGGCGCTCGAACCACTTCAAACGTTAAGCACTCTTCCTGCAGCTAATCCTGAAAGCTCTGTCGCTGATATTCATATCTCACCAGAAGGTGAGCATCTGTATATTTCTAATCGTGGGCACAATAGTGTCGCTGTGTATAAGGTTGACGCAGACGGCCGATTATCAGCTTTAGGGTTCCCATCTTGCGGAGGAAATTGGCCACGGAACTTTGCTTTAGGCGTTGACGGCCGCCAACTATTAATCGCCAATCGCCGAACAAATGACATAGTGACTCTGTCAGTAGACTTGGCCCAAGTAGAAATGAGCAAAATCCAGAGCCAAGTTTCAATTATGGAGCCATCATGCATTAAGCTAATAAAATAGCCTCCCAACACAAAGCACTCTTTAAAGGGGCCTACAGTCTACTATTTCCTTTTTCCCACCTCTTGTGCAAAGTACACAAAAATCGCAGACTGTATATTGTTGACAATTTACAGTCTGCACAATATACTCGCCATCACTCGCAACAATCGAGCTTTTGACTCTAAATGTCCTTTAACTTTCGGTGCAAACTCAAGCTACTCAATAGCTAGGGTAAGCAGAAAAACTTAGTTCTAACGTTTTGTTTAGGAAAGTGTAGAATTCAACCTACAGCACTCAAACTAAACATCACAGAATTAGGAATAACAATGCCAGAAAAGATAATTTTTCACACCATGACCGAACAAATCGCATCGCGCCTACGCCAGAGAATTTTGTCTGGTGATTTAGAGTCGGGGCAACCTTTGCGCGAGAAAGAGGTCTCAGAATGGTTCGGTGTGAGCCGGGGCCCTGTCCGCGAAGTTTTTCAGCAATTAACTCAAGAGGGAATGTTGGTTGCTAAACCAAACAAAGGGGTGAAAGTCGCTCAGAAACCAAGTGGCGCAATCCGTGATCTACTCGTTAAGCTTCGGGTTGAAATCGAAGTATTTGTACTCGATAGCATATTCGAAGAAATCACTCAAGAAGATATCCAGAAACTTGAAGTGATTTTGGCAGACATCAAAGAAGCTTGTGGCCGAAATGACATGGGGACTCTGCTCGAACATGACTTGAATTTCCATCGAGTCATTATTCAAAGTCATGATGAAAAAGATCTTTTTTCAATTTGGCGGCCGATGGCACTCCGCATGCTCATTCAATACAACCGACTAGGCGATTTGATGGAAAGCTATCAAGAACACAAGTCAATTTTTGATGCCATTCAAAATGGTGACAAAGTGGCTGCCATTGAGGCAATCAAAGCAAATATCCGATAATTTTTAGAGCGTTTCTTTAACAATTGACCCCTCTTTATTCTTTACGTTTCAAAGTAACGTGGTGGCGACTTTTAAAGGCATGCTAGGAGACATCCCAAAAACCTCAAACGACCCAATTACCCAAATCACGATCTTTTTAACGAAACAAAAATTTTAGGAGGAAACTTAAAAATGAAGAAATTTAAATTGCTTTTAGCCTTTGCGATTTTTGCCCTAATTTTAGGGGCCTGTACCTCAACCCCGCCAGAAGCTCCCGCAGCTGAAGAAGCTGCAGAGGAAATGGCAGAGGAAGAGATGGCCGAAGAGGAAATGGCCGAAGAGGAAGATACTCCAGCTGATGCAGAAGAAGCGCTTGAAAGCGTGGGCTCATCTGACTTAGCCGAGATTGCTCGCGAAGACACACTCATCATGGGCTGGAGCCACAGAACTCCTATTGGCGTCACAAATCCATGGTCACTTCCTACCTATACCCACCAAGACGGTGGTGGCATGATGTGGGAAGGCTTATCTTACTTCCGCATTTTTGCAGACGAAGAAGCACCATGGCTTGCTGAAAGCATGGAATACACCAAGGATGACTTCACTGAGCTAACCATCACCCTACGCCCAGAAGCTAAATGGAGCGACGGTGTTCAAGTTACCTCGGCCGACGTTGTTTTCTCACTTCAAGGTCAACTTGATAACAATAGCCTTGCTTACCATGCATCATTTGAGCAATTCGTTGAAAGCATTGAAGCAGTAGATGATCTAACAACTGTTGTTACCTTCAATCAGCCAGCACCTCGCTTTAAATTTGAAGTATTAACCCTCAAATTTGACACCGGTATCAACATTCTTCCCGCTCATGCATTTGATGGCGTCGAAGATGTGAACGCCGTTGCGGGTGGCATTGATATGCCTCACTCTGGCCCATACTCAGTTGTTTTCTGGGACCAAACCCAGAAGATTCTTGATTTACGTGAAGATTGGTGGGCGGTTGAAGCCGGCATTATCGACACTCCAGATGTAAAACGAATTGTTATTCCTAACTTGGGTGGCCAAGTTGGTGCCAATATGGAAGCGGTCGCACAGCAGATCGTGAACAACGATATGGACACCGCTCTTGACTTCCGCCAAAGCATTATCGCGAGTGCAATTGAGCAGAATCCTGCGATAACCTCTCACACTGGCAATCAACCACCATATGGTTACTTAGACTGGTGGCCAAATTCACTTTGGATGAACACCCAAGCTGAACCATATAATGATGCACGCGTGCGTCGCGCCATGAGCTTGGCGATCAATCGTGACCAGATCGATGAGATCGTATATGAAGGTGCTCAAGTCACAACCATCTTCCCATTCCCACTTTATCCCGGGCTTGAGGGCTTTGTAGAGCGTGATGATGTTCAAGCGCTGATCGATCAGTACGAACCACGCAAATTCGACCTAGATGAAAGTGCAGCTTTGATGGAAGAAGCTGGATTCGCAATGAGTGGAGACGGATTCTGGGAGCGCGATGGCGAAACAGTCAACGCGACCATTCAAGGGTTCGGCGGTATTCATGGTGACATCGTACCGGTCATGGAGCAGATGTTGATCAATGCTGGTTTTGACGCATCGGTTAACTTCGGTGATGACTCGTTCCAACAGATGGTTGACGGTGTTGATGGCTTGTACATGTTTGGACATGGTGCTAGCTTAGTTGACCCATACGCAGCTCTCGAGCTGTATCACGGCCGCTTTAGTGAAGCACTAGGTTCACCAGCCGGAAACAACCGCTTCTCTCGCTACAGCAACTCGGATTATGATGCGATCTTAGATGAGATGGCACCACTCTCGGCCGATGATCCACGCTTTGAAGAGCTGGGCGTTCAGGCGATGGAAATCTACTGGCAAGAGCAGATCGACATCCCGATCATCCAGTGGCTGCATCGCATCGCATATAACCAAACATACTGGACCAACTGGCCAACGGCCGATAACATCGGACCAGGTGTAAACGGTGCCTTCTGGGCACACACCGGTATGCTCGTTGTAACAGGACTAGAAAAGGCTGAATAGAATCGCTATTTAGACTTTAACCCCTCATCCCCAGCCCCTCTCCTTCACGGAGAGGGGTGTCAGTTTCCTTCTCTTTAGGGAAGAGGTTTCTGTATGGGGATGGGGGATCACTTACCAACTAAATTACAAACCAAAACAAGGCGAACCACTTATGGCTGTTTATAAAATGATAGCAAAACGACTTGGCTTTCTATTCCTAGTCGTTTGGGCTGCCGGTACAATCACCTTTTTTATCCCCCGCCTTTCAGCAAGAAATCCAATTCGAGAGAGGTTTGCAGACTTGGCTCGAACAGGTGGATTCTCCCCGAGTGACCTGGAAACGATTGTTGAATCTTACAACCAAAAATTTGGGCTAGATAAACCCTTGATGCAGCAATATTGGGACTACATGTCAAGTTTGGCCCGTTTTGATTTAGGCGTCTCGCTGAATCAGTTTCCCAAAACAGTCAATGAGTTAATTTTAGAAGCGCTACCTTGGACAATTGGTCTACTTCTCGTCACAACGATCCTCTCGTTCATCATAGGAAATTTATTGGGTGCCTTGGCCGCATGGCCACAAGCCCCTAACTGGCTCCGTAACGTAGCAACCTCCTTTGTTATTTTGCAGGGTGTTCCTCCCGTCCTTTTAGCCGTTTTGCTCATCTTCTTTATCGCCTTTCGCTTAAACTGGCTCCCCGTGAGCGGCTCATATACCCCCGGAACGGTCCCATCATTTTCGCTCGCGTTCATTTTAGATATGGGTAAGCATCAAATTTTACCTGCGATGGCGCTAATCTTTGGCACGGTTGGCGGCTGGGTGCTAAGCATGCGTGGAATGGGTGTCACAATTCAGGGAGAAGACTATGTTCTATTTGCTGAGCACAAAGGGTTAAGCAGCCGCACCATCTTTCGAGATTATTTTTTGCGGAATGCACTGTTGCCACAGGTTACAGGGTTCGCTCTAGCCTTAGGCAACATCGTCACCTCGGCCATTATCGTTGAGCAATTATTTGGCATCCCGGGGATTGGAACCGTGCTAACGGCCGCCATTCGAGTCAATGACTTCCTCGTCATTTATGGCATCGTGCTATTCATCACCATCGCCATCGCCACGCTAATGGTTCTCGTTGAACTGTTATACCCCTTGCTTGACCCACGCATTCAATTTGAATAATTTATTTAATAGAGAGAAAACATTATGGCTAATGCCGTTCTTCCTCAAACACAGTCAGCACAAATAATCCAACCTAGCCGGTTCACTTTATTTGTGCGTTACCTTCAGCGAAACAAAAGCTTAGCCGTTGGCTTGGCTATGGTTTTGGCGCTAACCCTGTTTACTGCAATTGGTATGCTGGTCATTGACCCAGACCATGCATATGCCTTGGCCGTTAAATCAAAACAGCCGCCAAGCTGGGAATATCCATTTGGCACTGACTTTTTCGGCCGTGACATGCTGGCGGTTATGATCGTAGGGATGTGGCAAACAGCCCTCATCGGTTTACTTGCCGGTGCAATTGGGACTGTCATCGGTGTCATCTTAGGCTTTATCTCCGCTTACTTTGGCGGAGCCATTGACATCGCAATCAAGGGAATAAGCCAAATGCTGCTACCAATTCCTGTCTTGCTGGTGCAAATCGTGATTGCAGGCTCGCTCGACAAACGAGATGTCACCATCTATACCATGGCGTACATCGTTGTTTTATTAGCCTGGATGGGCCCCACATTGGTGATGCGGTCTCAGGTTCTTTCAATGAAAGAACGACCGTATGTAGCTGTCGCCCGACTATCAGGCGTTGGCGACTTCGGTATCATCTTCACCGAAATATTGCCAAACTTATTGCCTTTTATTGTGGCACAGTTTGTCACCCAAGTATTTACCGCCGTGTTTGCTTCATTTTATCTGGCCGTTTTGGGACTTGGTCCGCTACGTGAACCGCTATTGGGCAACATTATTTGGGCAGCGATGGGACAAGGTGCCTTTTTCAATGGCTGGTGGTGGTGGCCCATCTTCCCAGCTTTGGGCTTAACCCTCATCTTGGCCTCACTCGCCTTGATCAACATGGGACTTGACGAACTTTCTAACCCACGCGTACGGCGCTCGGAGTAAATGCAAATGGTTGATTGGAAAATGGAAAAAAATGGCTCAAAAGCGGAAGGTCCTGTCCTTCAGGTTAAGAATTTAGACGTCTCTTATTACACCGATGCGGGGCGTGCCCAAGCATTGGCAGGCGTAAGTTTTAATCTGAATGCCGGTGAAAAACTTGGCTTAGTGGGTGAATCTGGCTCAGGCAAAAGCACAATGGCGTTGGCGATGATGAATATGATCAAAGCCCCCGGCCGCATTGAAGGCGGTCAGGTCATCGTCGATGGCACAGACCTGATGGCCTTAAGCCACGAAGATATGCTCAAGGCCCGCTTAAGCAAAATTTCATATATCCCACAGGGTGCAATGAACTCGCTGAATCCGGTTATGCGCATTGGGGCGCAGATGGCAGATGCGATTAAAGCGCATGACCAATATGCTTCAAAAACTGAAATCGAAGACCGATCTAAATTTGCGCTTGAATCGGTTGATCTTGATCCTGGTGTTTATGACATGTACGCCCATGAGCTGAGTGGCGGCATGAAACAGCGTGTCTGTATCGCCATCGGCATTTTGCTGGAGCCGAAAGTGATTGTGGCCGATGAGCCGACCAGCGCGCTGGATGTGGTCACGCAACGTCAGGTGATGGAAACGCTTGACCGCATCAAAGACCAGCTGGGTTGCGCCATTATTCTAATCGGCCACGACATGGGTTTGATGGCTCAGTTCGTCGATAAAGTTGCAGTGCTTTATGCAGGGCAAATCATGGAGCTAAGTACGGTTAGAGAAATGTTTACCAGCGCTCTACATCCATATGCCAGTGCACTCATCGAAAGTTTGCCGAACTTAGAAAACAAAGGGGTTTTCCAAGGGATTCCCGGCCTCGCGCCAGCCCTTCTCAGGCTCCCTAGCGGCTGTTCGTTTCATCCACGCTGTTCTCAAGTCATGGATGTCTGTCGCCAAAAACGGCCGCAGCCAGAAATTATGGACGGCCGGATTGTTGCCTGCCATTTACACACCGAAAATCAGGAAATACAAGCATTAGTTGAGGCAAGCAAATCATGACCACTCCCTTATTAGAATTTAAAAACGTTACTAAGGTTTACTCAAACGGTATTTTGTCTACCACCTCGACAACCGCTTTGAACAACGTCTCATTTAAACTAGCTGAAAATGATCCAACGATTATGACTGTCGCTGGCGAAAGCGGCAGTGGTAAAACAACACTTGCCATGCTATTGCTTGGGTTCATCAAGCCAACCGAAGGGCAAATTTTTTACAAAGGAAAAGACATCACGACGCTGCGTGGGGCCGAGCGTATGACCTTTCGCCGCGAAGTTCAGGCTGTTTTTCAAGACCCGTTTGCCGTTTTTAATCCGTTCTATACGGTAGACCATTTGCTGTCGGTCCCGATTAAAAAGTTCAAGCTAGCCAGCACCAAAGCGGAAACACGGGACAAAATGGTTGAAGCGTTAGAGGCGGTCGGCTTGCATCCGCAAGACATCCTCGGCCGGTTCCCCCATCAGCTTTCAGGCGGCCAGCGACAGCGTATTAATGTAGCAAGAGCTTTGGTGCTTAAGCCAAAGGTGCTCGTAGCAGATGAGCCAGTTTCAATGGTAGATGCCTCGTTGCGGGCCAACATTCTTGAGATTTTGCAGAACTTACAGCAAGAACACGGTGTCTCAATCATCTACATTACCCATGACCTAACAACGGCTTATCACGTTTCAAAATCGATTCTGGTCATGTACCGAGGCACCGTGATGGAAGCAGGCGATGTTGATCGCATTATCAAAAATCCTCAGCATCCATATACCCGCCTGCTAATCGATTCGATCCCTTGGCCAGATCTCAATCGACGCTGGGGTGAAACTGAGATCAAGGCGCGCGAAGGGGCGACTGAAGACATTACGACCGGCTGTAAATTTTACGGCCGCTGTCCGTTTGCCATGGAAAAATGTAAGACCTTCCCACCGCTGTTCCAAATTAACGATCAGCAGGCCGCATCTTGCTATTTATTCGATGAACAGCCATCGATCGCATCTGAAGAACTTTCAGACCTCCTGCCGGTATAGTGGCAATTTCATCCAAAGTCAACTGGCTAAAGCCCATGGGTATTTATAACGCCCTATCGGGCTGAGGCATAACAAGGGTCAGCACAAGCTGAGAAGCTGAAGTGCTGATTATCTGAAATGCTAATATGAACTGGCGCAAAGATTTATCCTACGCCTTGACGGGCTGGCTTGGCGGCTTGGCAGCGGTCCTAATTTTAGGGCTTTCTTGGCCAATTATTTTTCCAGCAATAATCAATGTTGAAAACTATTATGGGTCTGGACCCGGGCTCCCCGCGATTTTAGGCATCGTCGCATCCGTCATCACTTTGCCTGCTTTGATCGGCGGCTTAATTGGCGGCCGCGTTTCCGTCGAAGGTGGCGAACGTGGACAACGTACATTCGCAGTCATCTTTGGAATCCTTCTATCCTCTCCGCTCATCTGCTTTGGACTGTGGTTTTTTACAGGATTTTAGTAACCAACAAGCAAACGACTTATGATTAAGATTGCAGAATTTTTACCCCCAACCCCTTCCTCTTTGTGGAAACTAGCAAAACAAGGCGGTGCAGACTACGCTGTTGGTGGCCTGCCTTTTGATGATGCCCTGAATGCAGGCGACGCTCCTTGGGATTACTTGCCTCTGTTGCGCATGAAAGAGCGTTACGAAAGCGGTGGCTTTAAACTTGAAGTGATTGAAGCTCGGCCGCCGCTTAACAATGCGAAACGAGCCTTACCCGGCCGCGATGAAGAGATTGCTACCGTCTGTACACTTCTCGAAAATATGGGCAAGCTCGGCATTCCAGTGTGGTGCTATGAGTGGATGACAGACTTTAACTGGTTACGAACCAATTCCAACACCGAATCACGCGGCGGCTCGCTTGTCACAAGCTTTGACAATACACTCATGAAAGATGCCCCACCTACAGCAGAGGGTCCAATTAGTGAAGAAGAGCTTTGGACAAATCTACAATATTTCCTAGAGCGTGTGATTCCGGTAGCTGAAAAATGGAACGTTAAGCTAGCGATGCATCCTGATGATCCCCCACTCTCACCCATTCGTGGGGTCGGCCGGATTATGAGCAGCGTTGAGAATTTTCAGCGGGTTATCGATATGATTCCCAGCCCGATGAACGGGATCACCATGTGCCAAGGCAACTTCACGCTTATGACAGACGATCTGCCAAGCGTCATTCGTCACTTTGGAGAACAGGACAAAATTTTCTTTGTCCATTTTCGTGACGTTGCAGGGACCAAAGAAAAATACCAAGAAACGTGGCACGACGAAGGCAAGACAGACATGCTGGCCTGTATGCAAGCTTATAAAGACCTTGGCTTTGAAGGAGTGTTACGGCCGGATCATGTTCCCACTGTCGAAGGGGACAGCAACCAGAACGCTGGTTATTCTTCATTTGGCCGACTATATGCCTTAGGCTACATCCGTGGCTTACGTGAAGCGGTTTATTACGATAAATAAAAATCACTAGTCCACCAATAAATTATGAAAATAGCAGTCACAGGCGGCAACGGCCGAATTGGCCAAGCCGTTATCGAACTTGCTCTGTCCCAAGGACATACCACCGTCAATATCGACAGAGTTCAAAGTGATACTGAAATGTCAGGTGTCACTTATTTACAAATCGATTCAACCGATTACGAGGCGGTTGAAAACGCATTACAAGGTTGTGATGCGCTAATCCATCTAGCCGCAATCGCAGCTCCTGGCAGGCATCCTGACCAAATTGTCCACAACAACAACGTGGTTTCGAGCTACAACGCTTTGCGCGCAGCGGCCGAAGTTGGTATCAAGCGCGTATGCCAAGCCTCAAGCATTAATGCGATTGGTGGTGCCTATAGCCGCTGGCCCCATTACGACTATCTACCAGTTGATGAAAAGCATCCAACATATAACGAAGATCCATACAGCTTATCAAAATGGATCTGCGAACTTCAGGCAGACTCGTTTGTGCGCCGCTACGATATGACAATTGCCAGCCTGCGTATTCACGGCGTTGTACCAGAACGGGAAACTTCTGCTCAGTGGCAGCATTCAGGCAAAGAGATCATCATCAAACATCTATGGGGCTATGTGCGTAAAGATGCCACCGCCCGTGCCTGCATGTTGGGCATTACGGCCGATTTTAGTGGCCATGAAGCGTTCTACATCGTTGCGCCAGATACGATGATGGACAAGCCCTCACTTGAACTGGCAAAAGAGTCTTTCCCTGACACGCCGGTCACAGGTGACCTGAGCGGCAACAAAGGCTTTTTTAACTGTCAAAAAGCCGAGCAGCTTCTTGGCTGGCAGCATGACAGTTAATCTCTATATCCCTTCTCAAACTCTACCCTTTACGGAGTAAACCATGCATATTCAACCTTCACGTGAGCATCTAATTGCACTCACTAATCTTTGTCCCTTTGAGCGATTTGACGACGGCCGGCCGAAAGTTCCCGATGATCTTCTTGAGCGCATGAAGCTGGTTACGACTGAAGAAGCTTGGGTCGTTCTGCACAAGCATGGATACGACCGTCAATTCGAAGGGAATTGGATACAGACTCATCCCGGAAAAATTTTAGTCGGCCGGGCCGTTACGACTGCATTTGTCCCTCATCGTCCCGATTTTCATAATTCGATTCAAAAAGCGGGTGAAGATGAAGGGCGTGACAAAATCGGTGGACAAAACAATTGGGTCATCAAGATTCTAGGAGATAATGACTGCCTAGTAACTGACCTATTTGGCAAGATCAGAGATGGCACGATGATCGGTGACAACTTAGGCACCGCCATCGATGCCCAAACCGGCGCGGGTGCAGTTATTCACGGTGGCATCCGTGACTTCACTGGACTGGTTGAGTTAGAAAACTCCAACTTCTTTATACGTGGCATGGACCCCACAGCCATCGCCGAAGTGACGCTGACTGGGATCAACATTCCGATTCGTATCGGTGGTGCAACCGTTTTACCAGGTGATGTGGTGCTAGGCACCCCAACTGGGACGATTTTCATTCCATCGCATCTAGCCCAAGAGGTAGTAGAAACGAGTGAAAATATTCGGGTGCGCGACGAATTTGGCAAGCTGCGTTTATCGCAAGGCAAATACACCAGTGCTGATATCGACGTGGAAGATTGGCGTGAAGATATTGAAGCTGATTATCAGGAATGGCTGAAAGGAAAATAATTCATGACTCAAAATAATCCACGGCCGGAAGATCATGTTTCGGCCA
>JBGCDP010000013.1:0-14736 GCA_045105475.1 Anaerolineae bacterium | reverse complement strand
ATCGATAACGAATTAATCGGTAGCGACTTCCCCTTATTTTCAACTGAAGGCCGCATTGGGCTTGTGACAACTGAGCGTGAAGCAACATTCACGAACATCGTGCTTGAGCCGTTTTCTGCCATTATAGAAATTGAATAACCCCGGAGAGACTATAAAGCATGACTAAATTTGATAACAAAGAAGCAATTACTGCCCAAGCTGAACCCGTCACACCACAACCCGATGAGGTAGCAACCCAAGCATCTTTTCATGAACCTGATATTTTGCAAACAAAACCTCAGGCAGAGTTTGAAGGGTTGCATCGTGCTGGGGAAGAAACTCCTAATCTCGCACAGGCGCCTCAGCCGGACCCAGCAAAAAGCGAGGAAAACCTAGAGTATGTTCGTGTCATTCGGGCGATGGCTTTGATTGTTATCGTGGCAGAGCATCTTGCTTTCCCTCTTATCTATGAATACAACTCGATCCTTGTCTCAGAATGGTGGATAGGAACAGGTATCTATTTGTGGGGCAAGGCTGGATCACCCTTATTCACAATGGTTAGCGGTCTGTTATTGCTTAATCCATCAAAGGACCAGCCACTAAAAGTGTTTTTTAAAAAGCGCTTTATGAAAGTGCTCATTCCATTTTTAGCTTGGTCTGTCATTTATCTTGTATGGGAGATGGCTTGGGTCGGCTCTGAATATACGGCTCGGGAAATCGTTGTTAAATTTGTCGAAGGGCCGGTTTTCTATCATTTATGGTTTATCCAAATGATTTTAGGCTTGTATCTAGCGACTCCGATTATGCGGATTTACATTCGTCATGCCCCACGCGAAAATATTCAGTATTTCTTACTTGTCTGGGCCATTGGTACAGCCCTATTCCCAATGGTTCGGCGCTTTTTCGGCTTTGACATCGGCATTGATATTTTCGTGACGGCCGGATTTATGGGCTACTTTGTACTTGGATATTATCTGAGGTCGATCAAGCTAAATCGTGAACAGATGGTATGGTGTTTGGCAATAATGGCTGGGTTTATCTTGCTCACGCAGTTTTTGACTCACTGGCTCACTGCACAAAGTGACGGCCAATTCGATAACTTTTTCACATTGAATACAAGCTTCAATGTGATGGTTTTAGCCACCTGTTTCTTCCTGTTTATCAAGTCTTTAGATTACGAAGCGATATATGCACGTTATCCTATTTTTAAGCTGTGTATCAAATATGTTGCTCAGACAAGCTTGGGCCTCTACTTCATCCATGTGATGATTATTGAGGAGTTGCGATCCGGCCGATTGGGGATCGAACTTCATGGTTTAACATGGAATCCCCTAATTGCCATCCCGCTAATCACTGTGCTTGTGATGGGGCTATCGGTTGCGATCATTAGGGGAATGCAGCAGATTCCTCATGTGAAAAAGATCGTCCCCTAAAAGAGCTGGTCAATCTGAGCCTGCCACCTATCGCTTTTGCAGTAACCGAATAGACGGTTGCTGCAAAAACTGTGAGTACCATCTTTAGAAACTGGTCACTCATACCGCGCCACTGTATGATCTATTTCGCTTATGCACCTGATTTTTGCACCTAACGAAAAGGAATATACCAATGGCGATTTACAGCTTTTCTACCAAACAAGATTTAGTATTTGCCTCGGCTGAACGGGTTCAAGCCGAACTTCTTGCTGCCATCGATGCTCGCGGGGAAGCTCACCTTGTTCTTTCGGGTGGTGGCACCCCCCGGCCGGTTTATGAACAACTTGCTTTGGCTGATGGGATCGATTGGCCCAAAGTCCATGTTTGGTTTGCGGATGAGCGTAATGTTCCTCCTGATCATCTGGGTAGCAACTACTTAATGGCCTACGAAGCGCTGCTGTCAAAAGTTGAACTAGTTCAAGAAAATGTTCATCGGATGAAAGGTGAGCTGGCGTCAGAAAACAGTGCGGCCGACTATAGCGTGACCTTAAAAGAGGTTTCCCCATCTTGGGGATTGTGGCCCCGCTTTGACGTATGCATTTTGGGGATGGGAGGAGACGGCCACACCGCGTCTTTATTCCCTGGCCAGATGAGCGACGACGAGTTTAACCGGCCGGCAATCGGGGTCACTGCCGACTATGAAGGCCGTCCGGCCGAACGAACAACACTAACGCCGCTGGCCATCAACGGCGCGCGTACCATCATCTTTTTAGTCACTGGGGCCAACAAAGCTGAAGCTTTAGAACGTCGTTTTGGTGAGTTTGAGCCTAACGAAAATCCAACCCAACGCATTCTGCCCATCGATGGTGAAGTTGATTGGTATATTGATGAAGCTGCGGCCGCTTTACTTTTGTAATCAAAATGCATAAAAACGGTTAGAATAGAAAGCATTAAAGCCTTCATTGCATCTAGCTCTTAACTTAGGCGATTCTAGGTAGTAAGCCATCCCCACTGGCAACACTAAAGTCGCTTCACGGTCAACCCGAAACTAATCTGCTAAGCGACTGTATTTTGGCGTTGACCCTACTCCCCATCTTGAGAAGCAGAACTTCAAAAGAAGTTTCGGTTTCACCATTAACACATTGTAGAAACAAGTAAGCTTATTATCTTGATTTTAAGAATGGGTTCGCTATTGTCTTACACATAGCGGCAAAAAATCTGCCCATTCATCACATATTGATTTACTAAAACTGAGGAACCATGACCAAAATACATGAACTAACTGAATTGGGACAATCGATCTGGTACGACAATATTAGCCGTGCCTTGCTAGACTCTGGAGAATTTGATCAACTTCTCGCATCTGGAGTTGTGGGGGTTACGTCTAACCCCTCTATTTTTGAAAAGGCGATTGGTAAATCATCCGACTATGACGGGGCGATCGCTCAATTGACTGACGCCAGCCTATCTGATGAGGCTGTGTATGAGCATTTGGCCGTTGAAGATATTAAACGGACGGCCGAACTGCTGGAGCCAGTTTATCGAGCGACTAAAAAGCTGGATGGATATGTGAGTTTAGAAGTCAGCCCCAATTTGGCACACGACACAGAGGGGACGGTTGAAGCTGCCCGCAGACTGTGGAATTGGGTCGATAAAAAGAATCTAATGATCAAGGTACCTGCAACACCAGAAGGAATTCCAGCGATTAAAACCTTAATCGGTGAAGGGATTAATGTTAATGTGACATTGCTCTTTGGGATTGAAGCCTATGAAGCTGTGGCGCAAGCTTATATTGAAGGGCTCGAAGAACATCAAAAACATTGCAAGCTGAACCACGTTGCCTCCGTTGCTTCATTTTTTGTGAGCCGGGTTGATGTTCTAGTTGATGAAACACTGGAGAAACTCGACAACAGCGAGCTTCAAGGCAAGATCGGGTTGGCCAATGCCAAAGCGGCCTATGCTAGCTTCCAAAAAATATTTAGCGGGGAACGCTGGGAAAAACTGGCGGCCGCAGGTGCGATGGTTCAACGGCCGCTATGGGCCAGCACCGGCACTAAAAACCCTGCTTACCCTGACACGCTTTATATCGATAATCTGATTGGTCCACATACGGTAAATACGGTTCCGCCAGCAACGCTTGATCAGTTTCTAGATCATGGTACTGCAAGCCAGACCTTGGAAGCATCTGATCTTGAAGAGGCACAAGCACAGCTAGATGCGCTGCGCACTGCCGGAGTCAATATAGAAGCAATAACCGAACAGCTTTTAGAAGAAGGGGTCTCTAAATTCGCAAAATCTTTCAGCGGCCTGCTTGCAAGTGTGGCTGAAAAACGGGCCAAATTGGCGAAACAGGCGGATAAATGGAATATGGTTTTAACTGCGACATTGGGCGGCTTAAAGGCTGATTTAAACTCAGCTGCAGTTGAAATGCGTGACGACAACATCATGGGCCGGATTTGGGACATTGACCATACCGTTTGGCAAGAAGACCCCACCGAGGTTGCCAATCGTTTAGGATGGCTGCACTCACCCAAGCTGATGCAAGAAAGCATCGGCCGAATTAATGATTTGCGTGACAGTGTCACGGCCGATGGGTTCACCGATATCATTTTGATGGGAATGGGCGGATCGTCATTGGCACCAGAAGTGTTTATGAACGTCTTTGGCGGTGGTGGGTTAAAGCTCCACGTCTTAGACTCAACCGATGGCAATCGAGTGCTCGAATTTGAAAACAAAGTTGATCTGTCGAAAACACTCTTTGTCGTTGCTACAAAATCAGGCGGGACGGCTGAAACACTCTCTTTCTTTAAATACTTTTACAACAAGACGGTGGCTCAGATTGGCGCGAAAGCGGCCGGGGCAAACTTTATTGCGATTACCGATCCTGGTAGCAAGCTAGAGCAGCTGGCGGCTGAGCATGATTTCCGCGAGACGTTTTTAAACGATCCGAATATTGGCGGCCGATATGCGGCTCTGTCGTTCTTTGGCATGGTTCCCGCCGGACTTGTCGGCGTTGATTTGGCTAAATTGCTCAAACGGGCTCAAGAAGCGGCCGAAGACTCTAAAGGGACAAATTGCCCAACTAAAGGGCGTAATATTAGCGCTTTAATCGGAGCAATTATGGGAGCAGCTGCTGCAAAGGGCAAAGACAAAATCACCCTGATTACCTCGCCTGCACTCAAGAACTTTGGCGATTGGGTTGAGCAACTTATTGCTGAATCTACCGGCAAAAAAGGGGAAGGTATCTTGCCGATAACGGGTGAAGCGCTTAGCACTGCTGATGTTTATGGAGAAGATCGCCTTTTCGCTTATATCCGTGTTGAAAAAGACCATACGCATGATGCTGAAGTCAAAGCATTATTAGCGGCCGGTCATCCGGTTCTCATGCTCCGCTTGCGAGACGTATATGACATCGCCCATCAATTCTTTTTTTGGGAGATGGCAACCGCCGTGGCCGGATACCGTTTGGGCATCCAACCATTTGACCAGCCTAATGTTGAGTCTGCCAAGATAATCGCGCGTGAGATGATTGAGGCTTACATGGACAAAGGGGAATTGCCAACAAGCAAAACCTCTCCTGTTTCAACCGGCTCGCTAATCGGTTTTATGGCAACAGCCAAACCTGGTGACTACATTTCGATCCAGGCTTATGTTCACCCCACGGCCGAAACCGATGCGTTACTCAACCAATTCCGTTTGCAGCTGCGTGATAAATATAAATTAGCAACCACCGTAGGATACGGACCGCGATTCTTGCACTCGACCGGGCAGCTCCATAAAGGTGATGCTGGAAATGGGTTGTTCATTCAATTCGTCTCCAACGGACCAAAAGACGCTGATATTCCAGATAACGCCGGAGATGAAACCAGCACGATGAGTTTTAACGTACTCAAAAATGCGCAAGCATTGGGCGATGCGGCCGCCTTAACCGAGGCCGACCGTCGCTTAATTCGTTTTGATTTAGGGGACGATGTGATTGGCGGGTTGAAAGGCTTGATTTCCTAAGCGGTGCAAACAATCTAGATCTAACCGATGGGAGATGAATTAATGATCGAAGCGATGATATTTGATTTGGATGGGACGCTGGTTCAAACTGAGCGGCTAAAGGCATTATCTTATGCAAAAGCTGCCATTGAACTTTGCCCCATTTGCGTTACCGAAGAAGAGGTTGTTGAAGGCTTCCGAGAAGTCGTCGGCCGTTCACGGCGTGAGGTTGCAACCTACCTCGTCGACAAGTTTGATCTTGCCCCTGAAGCGATTGCACGCATGGCTGGGTTGCGTGTCAATACTCCATGGCAGGCGTTTGTTAGAATTCGGCTTGAGCATTACGAAAAAATGTTAGCAGACCCACAAGTCCTTATCGACAACCAGTGGCCGCATAATGTTGAAGTATTGAAGACAGCACGTGCAGCCGGCTGTAAAAAGATCGGGCTGGCAACGATGAGCCATTGACCGCAGGTACAGCGAGTGCTGGATGTACTCGAACTACGCGATCAATTTGACTTTGTTGCCAGCCGTGACGATGTTGAAAATGGCAAACCTGATCCTGAAATTTATCATCTTGTTGCAGATGAGTTGGGTGTAGCGCCTGAAAACACACTCGTTTTAGAAGATTCCCCCAGTGGGGTGCAGGCGGCACTTAATGCCAATATGCATGTGATTGCAGTTGGGACACTTTTCACAGTAGATCATTTACTTGAGATGGATAGCATCGACAACAAATGGGTCGTTACGAATCCGGCCGACGTCGCTCAAGTAATAGAGAGAAAAATTAAAGAAGTTAATGGCTAGCTGATAACTTCCAGAGGAAATGAATGAAATTAGCAATGGTAGGTTTAGGCAAGATGGGTGCGAACATGGCCCGTCGCCTGATAAAAGATGGCCATGAAGTCGTTGTCTCAGATGTAAATGAGGCGGCAATAGCTGACTTGGCTGATGAGGGTGGTATTCCGTCCTCTTCGCTGGCCGATGCGATTAGCCAACTTCCATCCCCGAAAATTGTGTGGGTGATGGTCCCGGCCGGAAAAATCACAGAGTCGGTGATTAGCGGGGTCAAAGCTGAACTGTCACCGGGTGACATCATCATCGATGGCGGAAACAGTAATTACAAAGAGACACAACGGCGTGGCGATGAGTGTGCTGACATCGGTATTTACCTGATGGACTGTGGCACCAGTGGGGGTGTGTGGGGCTTGGCCGAAGGGTACAGCATGATGATCGGTGGAGATTTTGACCCGGTCAGCCATTGCACCCCGATCTTTGAAACGTTGGCCCCGGCAGCTGATAAAGGATGGGGCCATGTTGGGCCACGCGGCTCAGGCCACTACACCAAAATGGTTCACAACGGCATTGAATACGGCATGATGCAAGCATACGCAGAGGGGTTCAACATCCTTAAAGCCAAAGAGGAATTTGGCTTAGATATGCATCAAGTCGCAAAGGTGTGGCAACATGGTTCAGTGGTCCGTTCGTGGCTGCTCGATCTTACGGCCGATGCTCTTTCAGAGGATCAAGAATTCTCTGAAATCGCCCCGTATGTCCCTGACAGTGGGGAAGGGCGTTGGACTGTTCAAGATTCAATCGACCTAAATGTACCGGCTCCGGTCATCACTCTTGCACTGCAAATGCGCTTTTTAAGCCGCGATGACAATCAATACTGGGCCAGAATGCTGTCTGCCATGCGGAATCAGTTTGGCGGGCATGCAATTAAAAAAAGTAACTAGTGATTAGTGACTAGTGGGTAGTAAAGTACTCCGCTAACCACTAGTCACTAATCACCAACCACTAAAAATGACTACTCCAACCACAATTGTAATTTTCGGTGCATCGGGCGACTTGGCTAAACGTAAGTTGATCCCAGGCTTGTACAACAACTACTGCAAAGGCCGTTTGCCCATGCCTTTTAATATTATTGGCTATTCGCGGTCTGCAATTCCACAAAAAGAATTTCAAGAACGAATGTGTGCGGCCGTGAAGGAGTTTTCACCCAGCTCATTTAATGAAGAGAGTTGGGCTGAATTTGCTCCGTCTTTAGATTACACAAACGGTAGCTTTGATGATGATGTCGCTTTTGACATTTTAAACAAAAAAATTCTAGCGGCCGAAGATGTAATGGGTGGCGAAGGAAATCGTCTTTACTACCTCTCTGTGGCACCTCGGTTTTTCTTGCCGGTTGTTCAGCAGCTAGACGAACATGGGATGTCAAAAGAACATAGTGGGCTTTGGCGTCGTGTGATCGTTGAAAAACCATTCGGCCATGATCTCGAATCGGCTAAAGCACTGAATAAGGATTTGCACGGCTTTTTGAAGGAAGAGCAGATTTATCGCATTGACCATTATTTGGCGAAAGAGACGGTGCAGAATCTGCTCGTTTTTCGCTTTGCAAACCTAATCTTTGAACCGCTGTGGAACCGGAACTATATCGACCATGTGCAAATCACAGCGGCCGAAACGGTCGATGTGGGTCACCGGGCTGGCTACTATGACAGCTCGGGTGTGTTGCGAGACATGTTCCAAAATCACTTGATGCAGTTGATGGCTTTGGTGGCGATGGAACCCCCTACGTCGTTTGAGGCGGATGCAGTGCGTGATGAAAAACAAAAGGTGCTCAGCGCTATCCGGCCGCTTACTGACGAGACGCTTGCAACTCAAGCGGTCCTTTCTCAATATGATGGGTATTTGGAAGCTGAAGGTGTCGCCAAAGGATCAAAGACACCAACCTATGCGGCACTAGAACTGTACGTCGATAATTGGCGTTGGCAGGGTGTTCCGTTCTACTTGCGTTCAGGCAAAGCATTGGCGGCTAAATCTACCGAAATCATTATTTGGTTTAAAGAGCCCCCCCATCTCATGTTTCCAATCCCCGCTGATGCTGAAATTGCAGCTAACTATTTGGCTATCGGTATTCAACCACATGAAGGCTTGCATCTGCGTTTTGAAGTAAAAGTTCCCGACACTGCGGCCGATATGCGCTCTGTCGATATGGAATTCCATTATTCAGATGAATTTGCAGAGGCTGAAATCCCTGAGGCATATGAGCGACTCCAACTGGAAGCGTTGGAAGGGGATGCGACATTGTTTACACGCAGTGACGGCATTGAAGCGGCCTGGACGATTATCGATGGTGTGATCCAGCGATATGCACAAAATGATTTGTCAGCAGTTGGCCGGTATGAGAAAGGCTCTTGGGGTCCACAAGAGTCGGACGATATGCTGGGGCGAGACGGCCGGAAATGGCTGTATAGTGGCGGCAAGCACTAACCGAAAAATCTAGCTTGAAATTTCTTTCTATTTCCTGTCACTTCTTCTTGGGGTGGCAGGTTTTTTTTTTGCCTGCGGTGCCTCTTTGCCTAGTACCAACATCCTGTAATACCGTCGTAACCCCTTGTAATATCGGCGTAATTTCCTTGTAAGAACTGCTGGGTAACATCCCCTTAGATCAATTGGCTGACTGAAATTGACCAAAACAGAGGTCCAGATTTCCTGCTTACAGCCATTTCCTCTTGAATCTTGTTGCATGAGTGCACGCGTCTAACAAATTTGAGTGGACCAAATTTTCCTAGAAAGAACCACAAATTAACCCACAATTAGGAGGTTTCAATCATGAAACAACGTTTTTCCCTACCCGCTAAAGTCACTGTTGGCTTAATACTTTTGATGTCACTTTTATTAGCCAGCGTCGCTTCGGCCGACAACTATGAGACAAGGACATATGAAGTGACCGTGGTCAACCTAACCGGTGGACAACCCTTCACACCCCCAGTTATTGCAACCCATGAGAAAGGATTCCATATGTTCCAAAGAGGCAAAAATGCCACTACATATGTTCAAGAAATCGCAGAAAATGGCAACTTAGCCCCAATGGTCGAGTTTTTAACTGGCAATGAGTGGGTGTCTGATTTTGTAGTCGCTGTTGCTGGTGACCCGCCACCGTTGATGCCGCGTAACGTGATAACTGTCGAAATTTCGGCCGAATCTGGTCACGACCAGCTTTCGTTCGTATCGATGTTGATTTGCTCTAACGACGGGTTTGCAGGTGTGAATTCAGTAAACCTGCCTAAAAACGTGGGCCAATCTAAAGTACGTTTGGTTCAGGCGTATGATGCTGGGACTGAGATCAACACAGAAGACTTTGCAGATATCGTTCCCCCATGCCCTGCGCTAACCGGTGTTGAGTCTGATGACGATGGAACCGGTATGAGCAACCCTGACTTAGCCGAGGGTAAAAAGATCAAACGTCATCGCGGCATTGTAGGTGACAACGATCTTGATTCAGCCATTCACGGTTGGACAGGCCCGGCCGGTGTGATTGTGATTACTCGCACAAACTAATACCGACTAAGTTGTAAAAATAAAAAAGCCCAGTCTTTTGATTTCTCTAGAGACTGGGCTTTTTTGTGTTTGTTATAGACATCGAGCACATAATTGAACTGCTCACCCTGCAGCGGCCGCCAATGCTGACAGCCGGTTTATAAAAAAGGCAGGCGTAGCTAAAAGTCAGCTACACCCTAAGTAGTTAGCTCACAACGAGGTGGTCGAATCAACATTGAGTTGAACTGATATTTTCATTAGGGTTACTCCTTAATCCTATTTAATGTGTGGGCTGACTTGCTTGCAACTGGATCGATTAGTCCTATTTGATCTGATTGGTATTGACCTTTATTTACGAATCGAGAGAATGATTTAAATTTATAGGAAAATTAGTGGTACGCAAGCCCTAGTCTCTTTTGAGTTTCAAAAAGTTTCAAAAGGTTCCAAATCAGGATTTTTGGCCGATATTTGGCTTCTTTCAGCCGTTTATCAATTTAGTTTGCGGCATAAATCAGCCTACTCCATAATTTAGCGTTATGCGCATCTCTTCATCTTCTGACACACCGTTTACTGAGCCTATTATTGAAAACCTTCTCAAAACCTACAGTCTACCTAATGCTGACTATCCAAAGCATTTAATGCTTCTACAAATTACTCGCTCAAACTTACGGCCGGATGAGGCAAGCGAGTCGGTTCAATGTAAAACCGCTTTGAACAAAGCGATAACCCAAATTTTGGAGCAGCCGAAATCGTTGGAAACCGGCCAAGCAGAACTGCTCTATTTTCGCTATATAGAAAACGGGGGCACGACCGACGTAGCCGCTGGTGAAAAGTTTGGCTACAACAAAGCAAAAGGGCGGCGTGAAATACAAAAGGCCCGACACGCTTTGACCGCCGTTTTGAACGCGTTAGAGGCTGAGGCCCAGCGCACGCATAAGAACCAGCTTGTTCATAAGCTGGGGCCAGCCACTTATAGGGAGCTGATGGGGTCTAGCGATTTATGGCAGCGTGTGTCGACAAATATTGTGGAGCACAACGACAAATGGATATCTGTCGTGACCGGCATTGGCGGAATTGGGAAAAGCTCACAAACGCACAAGGCTATTTTAGATGCGATTGAGCAGGGGGCGGTGCAAAACCTGGTTTTCATCGATGCTAAAAATAAAGCGCTAAACATTGCAGATTTTCTTGAACAAGCGGCCGAGCAGCTGGATATCCCTCGTGAGCAGGTTAAAAACAAAACAACGGCCGAACTTTCGCTCTACATCGCTCAAATATTTAAAACAACCCCCTATTTAATTTTAGTCGATGGCATCGAAGAGCATGTCTCACACCTGATTCATGAGCTGATTGCTTTTGCAAACCCGAGCCAGATTATTGTCACCAGTCGGGTCGAGCCAGATGATAAATCCCACATCCATTATTATGAGGTGCCGCAGCTAAGCGAGGCAGCGGCCGTGAAGCTCATTATTGAGGCCAAGAACGCCATTCAATTTCCAGAGCCTAAGCCGCTACCAAAAGACAAGCTGCAAAAAATAATCGAAAAGATCGGTGGAAATCCGCTGGCCCTCAAAATTATCGGCGGTTTATTGACCGACTACCATGTTGATGAAATCATTGATGATTTGGTCAAGGTACAGCACCCAGATACGGAAAAACTTTACCGACGCGTATACATCAAAGCTTGGAACAATATGCACTCGACCAGCCAGCAGGTTTTTGCCAGCATGGCCGTCTTGCCTGGCATTCGCTCGTTCTCCAAAGGGCTATTGTTTTCGTTTACTCAGCACCTGCTTAAGTCAGAGCGGGAGCTGGCTGATATTTTATACGATTTAAAATCACGCAGTTTGATCGACATTGATCGGTCTGAGACGCATGCGGCCGAACGTACAACGACCCACTATAAAATTCACAACTTGACGCGCTCGTTTTTAGAAACAGATATTGTTGACTGGGGGGCCTGATTTAATGGACGGACCGAAAAAACTTCCACACAGTCAGTTTATTCTGAGCTCCCTGAACCATTACGTAGGGATGTTTGCAGACACAGACCGGGTCACGGCCGCACACATTGGGGGTGAGCTAGAGGCTTTGGCTAAAATTTTAGGGTTTGGCTTTCACCACGATGGTGCTTTGGAGCAGAGCGTTGAGCTGTGGCTCAAGCTTTTTTCAATGTCACACAAGCACCAAAAGACCGGTGAATGGCTGCCGGTCATTCCTGTTGCGATTGAAAAAATAGATTCAGTCAAACTCCCGCTTGGTTTAAAGATTCGCTTGTTAAACCGAATGGGGCAGGTTTACCGCATTGAAAACCGATTTAAGCAGGCGGAAGAGCTGCATCAAAAGGCTTTGGCACTTTGTGAGGAGAGCGGTATTGAAGACGACTTTTTATTGGCCGATTGCAATTTTCATTTGGCCGATAATCATCAATTTAGTAATTATCCTGAATTGGCTTTGCCTTACATTGAAAAGGTTTTGAATGCTCCAACATTTGATAAATTTCCAGCCAGCTTTCAGGCAACAGTTTTAATGTCGGCCGGACTTATACTTCATAAACTTAGGCACCTCGAAAAGGCGATTTATTATCAGGAAAAAGCTGCTCAAATTTGGGAAAATGAAAACGACCCTATTGAGTTAGCCCGTACTCATTCAAATATCGGGCGATCATATACGTGGCTTAATGCATTTAACGAAGCTGGACAATCATTTGAAATAGCACTTAATCTGACCAAAGACTATCCGCTTGAAACAGCGCGCATATTAGGCCATCTGGGACTTTTACATTTAAGAAAACAAGAATTTTCAATCGCGTTAGGATATTGGGAATCCTCAACTGATTTGCTGAATGATCAATCAAGAGTGACTGAACTAGAAGCTGAGCTTATGCATAATATTGGATTGGCACACAGGCTTTTAGGTAATTATAGAGAATCGGCCGATTTTTTTGGCAAAGCAATTGGTCAGTGGAAAACTCTACATAACTATCTGGAGCTCGCACGATCTTATGGGGGATTGGGTGAAACGTGTTTGGAGTGGAATAAGTATAATCAGGCGATTAACTTTTATGACTTGGCACTTGATATTGCAAAAGACTATCCATCTGAAAAAGTATTTATGCAGGAGACGCTCGAAGAGCGAGAAATGGCTTTAAAGAAGCTGAAAGGGGAATCAGCCTAAAGCAAGGCGGGCTTCTTCAAAAAAAGGAGTGATGCACCCTGAGCTTGTCGAAGGGTGCATCACTCCTTTTTAATTTTGTGCTATAGCGGCCAACCTGTATAGATTAACCGCCACTGCCTACACCACCACCGGAAGTTCCACCGGAGGCGATTGTAATTGGGGCGGCCGACAGCGGGCTAACGCTGCTGGCGGTTAAGGTAACCGCTAGGGCACCTAACAAAAATAGTGAGACAAACAGTAGGACCAATTTAGGCTTAATAGAATCGAGAAACATGCTGAACCTCCAAATAGGGTGTGGGGTAACTTGCCATTTTTGTTTTGGCAATTTAACCACCAGTCAATTTGGCTAAAACTGACGTTAGCCAATGGCTAGATTTTATATCTTTAGGCATGACTGTCAATGTGCCTCTATTTTGGGATGGGATTCGTTTTGGTGTGACTGGGGTAGCAACTGACTTTCCCTAGAAGCATCGGCCCCATCGCCCCCATCGCCCCCATCGCCCCTTAAGACAAGCTGTGAGGGTGTAAGGGCGTGATGGTCGGTACAATGGCTAATTGAACGCTTGCAAACAAGTAGACCAATCCGCCCGTTGCACGCTGTTGTTGATTTTAAGCGTTTGCTGGAAGGAATCTTAAAAAATAGGGGAACATGCAAAGTTGGCTCCTTTTTTGTGCGTCTAGGCGCAAGAGAAAAGGGGGAAAGGGCAAAACAACACGGCGGTCAGCCTGTTCAGGTTGACCGCCGAGAAATGATTGGGGATTAACCACCACCACCTGATCCACCACTCGATGCACCACCAGAGGCGATTGTGATCGGGGCGGCCGCCAACGGGTTAACGCTGCTAGCAGTTAAGGTAGCGGTGATGCCGCTTAGCAAGAATAAAGATACGACGAATAGGACAAGTTTTGGTTTGATTGTTCTGTTGAACATCATGGATCTCCTTTTGATTGGGAGCCCATCAAACATGGCGCCGGGAAAATCATCCCCTCATGAGATATTCAAAGAGCAAAAGTTTTGTAAAGTGCAGCGAATAACGTTATGAACTACATGAATCAGTATCGTTAATTTCACTATTTAATTAAATGACAGATTTGAGGAAATAGTTGCCAGAATGGTCAACTTGGCATGGGTGATGCAGGATAATCGCCCTGTTTTCTGTAGAACCACCCTTGAAAGATCGGTTGGGGTGAACAGATTGTGGTAGTTGGCCAAACTGCAGGCTAGTGGGCTTAACTTCGTTTAATCAGAAAGTGATTCAAAATATCTGTTACAAGATTTTTGAGCTGTGTAAGCGAATTGAAATCAACTAGAACGGTGTCATCTGCAAGATGACACCGTTCTTAGCGAAGTCAACGGCCCGTTGAGCTATCTCCGAAACTTATGGTAGTAGGCATCTAGCTTTGGAAAATGCAGGGTCAGAACGCCGCTCAAACGGCCGCTTTTCTAGCCAGCGTCGCAAACATTGCCGGTAGATACGGGGCGATTAACTCTTCGGCCGGGTCCAAGTCATCTTCAAAAAAGCCTGTAATCATCAAGCCTACTCTAATTTGCCCGCCAATTAAATCATCTAGCGAATGGGCAAACTCAATGGGTGAGCCAGCGCCAAACGCTTTGTCTCGCTCTGCTTTAGATAGATTTAAGCTGCTAAACGGCCGTTTATGCTTGACCACCAACTTTTTATGATTGTCGTGCTGGTCGAAATCAAACATATACTGATCCGGGTTCATAAAGCCGGTCATAAAGCGGCCGCCCGGCCGTAGCACGCGTGCCGCCTCTGCATAGATCGGGTTTACATCCGGTACAAACATCGTTGAGCCCGGATTAAACACAATGTCGAAGCTCTCGTCTGCAAATTGT
>JBGCDP010000012.1:0-3063 GCA_045105475.1 Anaerolineae bacterium | reverse complement strand
CAATATTGCTATCCCGTTGCAAAAGCTGTTCAGCACCGGGCTGTTCCGCGTCTATCGCAATGACGATGTGATTGGCTGTGAGCTGGGCGGTGCGCTGAAAAATGTGATCGCGATTGCGGCCGGGGTTGGGGCTGGAGCTGGAGCGGGTGAAAACACCCGGGCGATGATCATTACCCGTGGCTTGGCTGAGCTGACCCGCTTGGGGGTAGCGATGGGGGGCAAACCGGCGACGTTCGCAGGGCTGGCCGGAATGGGTGACCTCGTGGCGACCTGTATCAGTCCGCTGAGCCGAAACCACACCGTTGGCTACCAGATCGGCAAAGGGCGCAAGCTCGACGACATTATTGCAGAAATGTCGATGGTGGCGGAAGGGGTGAAGACGGTGCCGGTGGTGATCGAGATGGGGGAGATTTGTGGCTGTGCGATGCCGATTGCGCAAGAGGTGTACAACATGGTGCACGGGATTGCATCGGTTGAAGAGTCGTTTCGGGGGTTGTTGAAGCGAGAGGTTGGGATGGAGGCTGATCCGTTATAAATAGGGGAATCTTTGTGAAAATATTAGCCAGAAGAGCAAACAGCCAAGGGAATCAGTTACTTGAAACTGGAAATTATCAAGCTGCTGAAGAAAAATTTATTCAAGCTACAAAGCAAGCACCCAATTGGTCTTCTCCTTGGTACAACTTGGGTCTTGTTTATAAGCGGCAAAAGAATTGGCAGCAATCGTTTGAATGTAATTTAAAAGCGACGCAATTAGACTCAAGAGATGAAGCTGCCTGGTGGAATCTTGGCATCGCTTCTACCGCTTTGATGAAATGGGACACTGCTAGGCATGCTTGGTCAAACTTTGGAGTCAAGTTGCCAGAGGGTGATGGTCCTCTTGAGATGAACTTAGGCCCTACACCGATTCGCCTAAACCCTGACACGAGTGGCGAAGTTGTCTGGTGCCAGCGGATTGACCCAGCTAGAGCAATTATTAGAAATGTGCCATTTCCATCGTCGGAACATCGGTATGGAGATCTTTTGCTTCATGACGGCGAACCGAACGGTTATAGGCAATTTCAAGGAAGGGAGGTTGCAGTTTTTGATGAGTTAGAAATTCTCGAAGAATCTCCTTTTATGACCTTTGAAGTTGTTCTTGAAGCAGGCAACGAGCAAGACCGTAAAGATTTATTAGATATGGCAGCTAGAAAAAGTTTGTCGTTTGAAGATTGGTCTTCCGTGCGGATGTTGTGCCATTTGTGTAGCACGGGAAGGCCCCATGCTGATCATGAACCGCAAGAACAAGAATCTGGCCCATTGGTTCGATATGGTGTTGCGGCCCAACTTGAATCTGAACTGCAAGAGCTATTAGATAGTTGGCAACGTGTTCGGAGAGGGTGTTTGATTCTTGAGGTTAAATTGGTTTATCCAGATAATTCGTAATTCTTGAGTCTCTTCTTCTTGCCCCTTTGAAAAAACCTGCTAAATTACCGTCCAGTTGGTCTGTAACTGTCGCTTCGCTTACAAGCCAATCAAAGATTGGCCACTTATCACTGGCCACTAATCCCCTTTAAAGAGGTCCCATGACAACTCGCAAACGCAAACGGTCGGCCGGTAAATCCAACCTAAAAAAAGAGCGCCAGGTTAGCTCCTTCTTCGATGTCCCGGTCCGCCAGTGGCGCAACCCATACCCCGCCTATGAAATCGCTAACGAGCAGATGCTCGAAGAGATTCATGACGCCTCGATGCAGATTCTCGAAAACACCGGCATGCGCTTTCAAGACGAAGAAGCGATGGAACTATGGGAAAAAGCGGGGGCGAAAGTCGACCGCAAAACCCAACACGTTTGGATTGATCGTGGTTTGTTGATGAGCCTGATCGAAAAAGCACCAGCCAGCTTTACTTTTCGCAGTCGCAATCCGGCCCGTAGCCGTTTTATCGGTGAAAACGCAATCAACAACTTTGCTGCGGCCGGATGTGTCTTTATCCGCGACATGGATGGGGGGCGACGGCCGGGGCAGCGTGAAGACTTTGTTACCCTAACAAAAATGGTCCAGATGACCAACGCCATCCACCTGAGCACCTTGCAAAGCGTGGTGATGCACGATGTTGCTGTGCCGAAGAAGCATCTGCAAAACTTTTGGCTGGGGAGCACCCTGACCGACAAACCGCAGATGACGATTTCGCACGGCCGGGCGATTACCAGCGATGGGATCGAGATGGCGAAAATCGTCCATGGGGAAGACCTACGGCCGGAAAATGGCCCTGTCACCGGCGGCGTCATCAACGTCAACAGCCCGCTTGTCTATGATGACAGGATGTTGGGTGGAATGATGACCTTTGCCAAACATGGTCAGTTTACCGTCGTGACCCCGTTTATCTTGTCAGGGGCCAATAGCCCCATCACCATCATTGGTGCGATTGCCCAGCAAAATGCTGAAGCATTGGCCGGAATCGCCTTGCTGCAACTGGTGCGGCCGGGTGCGCCGTGTATCTACGGTGGCTTCGCGACCAACGTTGATATGAAAAGCGGGGCACCTTCGTTTGGCACACCGGAAGGGGCATGGGCCTTGATGCTGGGGGCGCAGTTGGCTCGTCGTTACGGGGTTCCGTATCGAGGGAGCGGTACGCTCAACACCTCGAATGTGCCGGATGGCCAGGCGATGACTGAATCGATGTGGTCACTGTGGCCGTGCGTTTTGGCACACACCAACATGATTTTTCACGCGGCCGGATGGCTTGAATCTGGGCTGACCCATTCGCTTGAAAAATTTGTGATGGATGCTGAAAATCTGTCGATGATGCAGCACTTTTTGGGCGGGCCGGAAATGGGTGAAGACGCCTTTGCTCTGAAAGAGATTCATGAAATCGGCCCGGCCGGACATCACTTTGGCACAGACCATACGCAAGCTCGTTTTGCCAATGCGTTTTACGCACCGTTCTTGCATGATCGGCGGAATAACGGCCAATGGGCGGCCGAGGGGAGCGAGGATAGTGTGACGCGGGCGAATAAGTTGTGGAAAACGATTATTCATAACTATGAAGAGCCAGCGTTTGATTCAAACAGGAAACAGGCGTTGGCCG
>JBGCDP010000011.1:0-20599 GCA_045105475.1 Anaerolineae bacterium | reverse complement strand
GGAACGATTTCAGCGGCCGAAAACGGAGAGCCATTGCCTTCCATCAAAGTAAACTTGTATCAAGTTGATATGCAAGATGAGGAAAAAATCTTGGTTGATAGTACTTATTCGGACGATGTCGGCCAATATAACTTTGCAGATGTTGAAGCCAACTACACCTATATAGTTGTTGCAGAAAAAGATCTGGATTCGCCATGGTGGCAGGCCAATCGAGAGTTTTTAGATGAGACATCAGGTCTTTTACATATTCAAAACGGAGTGGCCTCCGTCATAGATTTCTCACTAGAAAAAGGCGGTACTATAACCGGGCAAATAGTTGACAGTTCTACCAATCAGCCCATTTCAAGAGTAAGTATCGATATTTTCGAAAAAGTAATACAAGACAAAGGAGTTGGCTTTAATCGAATTACTACAGTTGAAACAGATGAAGAGGGTAATTACAGATCGATAGGGCTTGAAAGCAATGACTACGTCTTAACTTTTAACTATTACTATGGAAATGGAGAGACATTTTATCAACCAGAAGTATTTGATGACGAGCCGCTCATAAGTAAGCTTGGTGATTTCGATTTAAACACACCAACACCTGTATCAGTCCTTCAGGGTGTAGAAACAGTTCTTAATGAAGAGCTGACCCCACCCCCTATTAGCACAGGTATAATTACAGGTGTGGTCAGTGGTTCAAGTGAAGTAGTATCAGATTTTTACATCGAACTATATAAAAATACAGAAAAAGGGTTAAAGGTTGTTTACGGAGGCATTTACTTGCCAGATTCGCCCGTAGAATTATTGAAAGATAATGAAGGCTATCAGCTAACAGGCATTCCTGATGGAGATTATTATTTAAAAGTCATTCCACAGCGTGATTTTCTCACGTTTGAAAACTCCGAAGAGGATGCGGCCGACTATCGGGAAACTTGGTATGGAGGCACCCAGCATTGGGAAGAGAGCCAAATGGTGTCTATCGTCAATGGAAATACAGTTTCTAACGTCGATATCGATCTTGAACTAGGCAGTCGCCTTTTTGGAACCTTTTCTGTTGGAACGGCTTTTCCGTTCAATTCAAATCAAGTCAGGGTAAATGAAGTCAAGTTTTATAATCATGATGGTGAGTTCTTATTTGATGGTGTCGTCAGAGATGATTTTGTAGACGTACAGGGTCTTTGGCCAGGAGAATACTATCTCTACTTTCCAACCTATGAACATCGAGTTCTAGGCAACGGGAACTCGCGCACTTTTTATGGAGAATGGTATGGTGATGCATCAAGCTTAGAGAGCAGTACCCCCTTGATCGTAACCGGCGAAGAAGAATCTTTTATCAAACTTGATGTGGCTTTAGCACTCGACAACCCCCCACCAAGCTTGCCAGACCAACCCCCGGCCGAGAACATCCACAAAGTCAGCGGCACAGTCACGGCCGATGGCGAGCCACTCCTTGGCGTGACCATCACGACCGACAACGGGGCTACCACCGTGACCGACAGCAACGGCGACTACAGCCTCTACCTCAAAGACGGGTCGCATACCCTCACCCCATCAAAAAACGGCTACACCTTTAGCCCGGCCGACCTCAGCGTCACCGTCAACGGTGCAGATCTCAGCGGGCAAAATTTCACCGCCACCGCATTGCCAACCGGCTCCCTGTCAGGCATCATCACCGAAGACGATAGCAGCATACCGCTAGAAGGAGTCGATGTCCTCGCATACGAGCAAAATGGGGCAGCTTGGCAATTTGCTCAGATTGCAACCACCGATGAGAACGGCGCCTATCAACTAAGCGATCTCGTCGCTGCAAAATACAAACTGCTCTTCCGTGTTGTTTCTAAAACGCACAAAAGCGAATATTACGACAACGCTAGCTCCTTTAGTCAGGGTGTAGCTATCTCACTCGCTAGCGGTGGTAGTGCCACAGACATCCACGCATCGCTCAAGAAACGGCCGGAAGCGGCTATCATTGCCGAAGGAATCGATCAGTTTACCGATCCAGAATCTGGTGAAGTGACTCTCACAGCCGGGCGAGGTGAAAACAATAGTGTCACCATCAGCCGCAACGTCAGCTGCGAAAGCGGCGACCCGGCCGACGTGCAGCTCATCATCGGCTCAAGTGCATTCGAGATGAGTGACTCTGGAAACGGCGCCTATTCAGCTACACTGAACATTCCAGGTGACGTCACCAGCGACTCAACCCAGAACATGTCGGTACAGTATGTGTGCAACGGCTTTACTGAAACGGTTAGTGTCGGTGAATTAGTCTTGTACGACCCCAGTGGCGTCATCACCGATGCTGAAACGGATGAGCCGATTATCGGTGCAAGTGTGACCCTTTATCGTGTCGCTGGAGCATCACCCGACACAGGGTCGACAACCAATGAGTGCCGCACAATTGACACCCGTCCTGTTCCGGTCAGTGGACTGCCATTTGGTGCGTGGAGTGGCGTACCTGCGGCCGACATTTCGGCCGGGCACCCGGTTGATGCAGCATTTGACACCCTGAATGGACAATCGTTATTCAGCCCGGCCATCCCAACGCAAGTCACTGGCGAAGATGGCAAATATGGCTGGGACGTGGCCGAAGGGTGTTGGTACGTTGTCGTTGAGGCGGAAGGCTTCGATACGCTGGTCAGCCCGATGGTAGGTGTGCCACCAGCCGTGCTCGATTTAGACATCGCGCTTAGCAAGCCAGCTCCACCGCCACCCCCTCCACCAATATCGTTCGACATCTTATTACCGTTGATTGGACGGTAAACAAAAATCCCCAGCCGAAACTAAATCGGCTGGGGATTTTCAAAACCTATTTATTAAAAGCCTAGAACCTACTCGTCCCACCAGCCTTTCAAATCTTCGGGCCCCTTCCAATTAACCTTCTTCCCCTTCACAAACAAATCAGCAATCTGTGCCTTTAAATCATGCAACTCTTGAGGCGTATCAGGCGTAAATGGCCCCATCGTAATCGGGACACTACGCGACCCTCGGCCGAGGCTAAGCTGTGGCTGAACCGTGATCTCAAATCGGCCGGAATCAGCCTCAATCACCAACGTATTCTCATCACTACCCACGAATAAAGGATAGCGATGAAGCTCAAGGTAGCTGCGGATACGAGTCAACGTCGGCCAATAAATCATATTAGCTGACGCCTTCCAAATCTTAGATGGATTAACGATTATTTCAACATAGCCATCAGGCAGAGAGCGCATTTTCGATTTGAACATAAAGCAAAATGATCAGATAAATTTAGGCAATCATCCAATTATTACCCATCTTTCTGGAGCCATTCTTCTAAGCCAGCCACAAAAGCCTCATTGCCCGGCTGAACCGTTGTTGACACCCGCAACCCGTGCGGAATACCCGGTAGCGATTCACTTTTAATCAAAACACCTTTTGAGCGAAGTAGTTCAACCAAAGAATCAGCTGGACGATTCAATTTAACGATAAAAAAGTTTGTTTGACTGCGAATATAGTCAACGTCTAATCGATCTAATTCCCCATAAATGTAATCTTTGCCATCTAAAGCTGCCTTAACGTTAGCTTTCAAATGATCTTGATCCATTAGGGCCGCAACCCCGGCCGACATATTGATTCGATTTTGGTGAAAACCGCGCTGAATACCAGCCACAACATTCGCTATTTCAGGTGGCGCAATGCCATACCCCATGCGCAAACCGGCTAATCCGTACGCTTTTGAAAAGGTCTGAATACGAACCACGTTTTTGCCCGCCATGATGTGCTTGATCACATTCGGATAATCAGGGTCAGTCACAAAATGACAATAAACGTCGTCAGCGATTAGCAATATATCGTCAGGCAAGTTAGCCATCAGGCGTTCAAAATCGGCCGAAGGCATGATTGTCCCCGTTGGATTATTTGGATTACACAGCAAAATTGCGCGCGTCTTGTCGTTAATCGCCGCTAGAATCCCATCTACATCAGGCGTAAACTCAGGGGCTTTCAATGGCACATCGACCGTAGTAGCCAGTTCGAGTGCAGCGATTTTGCTGTAAACACCAAATGTTGGATGGCAAATAATCATCTCAGAACCCGGCTGTAAATAAGCCCGAGCCACCAGCTCAATCGCCTCATACCCAGAACAGCTCGTAAAGAAATGGTCCGGTGTTAACCCTTGCCCTTCAGTTTGAGCCAAGACCTCCCGTAAACGCTCATCCCCCATCGGAGGATAAAAGCCGACTCCGGCCGCAGCCATTCTAATCGCGGCAACAACCTTGGGTGATGGCCCTAACGGAGACTCGTTATACCCCATCCGGTAGATTTCTTCAGCGCCCGTCTCATCTCGAATCGCTTCCATGTCGATACGGGTCTTTGCCCGTGGGAAATTTTTAATTGGTTCAATCATCTCTGCCCCTTTTATTGGTTAGTCTTTATTTTTTCGCACAACGACAAACGATTCGTCTTGAAACCATAAACCGCCATGCTTACGCACCACTTCGGCCGTCGCTTCAAGATATCGCCCGCTGAACAACTCATCATTTATACGATCATCTTCGATTTGGGCCACATACACGGCCGCATTCCAGGCCGCCAACATCGTTGAAGTACTGATATTACTCGACACTTCATTTGGCATCGAGTGCAAATGGTAGGTAAACAAGGCTCGATCATCGCTGTGACCGTCAAACGCAAACGATGGATCATCCAGCCGTTCCCCATTTTCGCCGTTAAGCTGCTTTTCAAGCTCTTTAATCAACAGATGGCGCGGTGTCGCAAACGGCTCTTCAGTTGGCCAAATTTTACGAATAATCTCCATCCCCGGATCTAACCCGGTCGATTGCACGACCACCATCCGGCCGTCAACGCCCAATGACTGCGCCAGCGGTGCCAATACTTTTTGACCCTTAAACTCAGCCGTTTGGCGACTGCGATACGGCTGAGCCGCCATTACAAAGTCGTAATCTGCCTGCTGTTTCTCACCATCGTTTTTCGGGATAATGTCATTCATCACAAACTCGTGATCTTCCCGATAAAGAACAATCACCGATGGATTACGATAAATCGGGTTCCCCGTTTTCTTGCTCGAAACCGTCTGCCAGCCCTCAGTTAAAATCGGGTCCAAATCCTCGATTTGTTCCCCGAACTCATGCGCCGAATGTCCTTTAAGCGGCACATTCCACCACTTAATCTTCGCCTGATTTTTCGCACTGCGTGGGTACAGCCACGGCGCCTCTGCATAAAACATATTGGTCAGCACCACGACCGTCTGTGGATGTTCAGCAAAACGATCGGCCATTTCTGAAAGTGTTAGCCGAGTATCTTCCATGCTGATTTCTTTGCCGACCACATAGAAAGGTACAGTTGGGAATTTACAGTGCATTTGGCGCATGACGTTAGACAAAATAGCGCCGTTGCCGGTGCCTGCATCAAACAGACGCAAAGCGGGTGGCTTTGGTTGGATACGGTCTAGCTCCCGGCCGATGCGCCGCGCCACTACCGACTTTTCAGACGTCGTGGTCACGAATAAAAGATATTTTTCCCGATTATCAAAAAATCGGAATGGCTCGTCTTTATCTTTAGATGCTTGGTCCGGCTGAGTCGGGTCAGCTTTGCTTTTTGTCATGTATATTTCACCCTAGTTAAAACACTCATTCATCTGATTATAGATTGCCGGATTCAGCCCGCAACTCTTGAGACACGTTACCAACCTCGCTATACTCTTTTCACAATGGCTGATCCCAACCCATCGATTAACCACCATGCTCAAGAACACATTATTAAAGGGAGTGCAGACGAGTGGAACGCGCTTGTTTCTTCAGCCTTGGGAGAGCTTGAAACCCGGCCGGTGGACCTTCGACGCACATTTTCCGGCCGCTTGGCCCATCGATCATTAGGTGATCTTATTTGCGTCAACCTACGTTCAAATCGGCTCGATGTGATTCGCCAGGAACGCTTCATTTCTGATGCCCGTGAAGATTTCTTCAAAGTAAATTTTAATCTGGCAGGAACCGCACGGCTTGAGCAAGACGGCCGACAGACGCTTCTCAATCCGGGGGATTGGGTCGTCTATGACAACACCCGGCCATACCGTCTCAGCTTTGGCGATGACTATCAACAGCTGGTTGTTTTGGTTCCAAGAAGCCACTTTTTAGCCAAGCTGCCAGATATTCATCGCTTAACGGTTGAAGGACAGCAGGCCAACTCCGGTTTGGGGCGCACAGCGTGGAATTATCTGATTGGGAATAAGACTCCCAATGATTCAAGAACGGCCGACATCGTGACCGACTTAATCCTGGGCAGCCTACTTGAAAACAAAAAGGGCTCACCCAACTTCTCACTATCACCAGCGGCGAAACTCGTGCTGATCAAACAGTTTATTCAGCACCACCTGGGGGATTCAAACTTAGGGGTTGAGATGATTTGTGCCCACATGCACATCTCAAGGCGTTATTTACACCATCTTTTCAAAATAGACGAGGTCACGGTTGGGAACTATATTTGGCAATGCAGACTTGAAAAAACAAGGCTCGATCTAACTTCGCCAGAGGCAAACCATCTAACCACGGCCGAAATCGGCTACCGCTGGGGGTTCAGCAGCAGTGCACACTTTAGCAGACGCTTTAAACAAGCATTTGGACAATCACCAACTCAACATCGCTCATCTTCAGCTGTTCGAAACTCTATTTACCTTCAATAACGAGCTGGGCTAGCACAGGATAATGATCGCTTGGATAAAGGGGTGGCTTCGCATCACGGATGATTTCACAACCCACTGTTTTGACACGGTACTCATATGAATCTTTTGTCAGAATCCAATCTAAACGCCAAGACATATGGTGATCAAGTGCAGAGTAGGAATCACCCTCAAAACCATGAAATGTGTTTGATGACATCGAGTCAATATTCCCAGACGCTAAAAATGTGTCTGAAAGACCTTGTTCAACAATCAATCGATAGCTTGCATCTGTCGACGTATATTCAATCTCATGCTCATACGTTGGCACCCAAGGACTACAATTAAAATCCCCCAACAAAATCACCGGTGTCGATGATGTTTGATAATCAGCCATTTTCTGCAAAAGTAATCGGGTTCCAGCCACCCGTGCCTGTTCTCCAATATGGTCAAGGTGGGTATTAAAAATTAGGAGTGCCGTATCATTTCGCTTATCAAGCAACTTGACCCAAGTGGCACCACGAACAAAGACGGAGTCCCAACTTTTTGACCATGTTTCCGGTGTTTCACTTAAATAAAAGCCACCGGTATCTTGAAATTCAAAGCGGTCGGCTTTCCAAAAAATCGAATTGTAATCATGGACATCTGCTTTATCTGTAGGTGGCCCCAGCGAAAACTGATACGCTTGAAGCTGTTCAAGATAAGTAGCTAGGTTCCCTGGGTGCATCTCCTGAAATCCAATAATATCAGGCGATGCTTTTTTTATAGTTTCAACATTTAGCTCTGCGCGGTTTGGCCAAAAATTTAGACCATCATTCACATAATAAGAGCCTCGAACATTAAACGTCATAACTGCAAACTTCATTTGTCACCTTTAATCTTTCCTATTCGAGACTCTTTAAAATCAAACTAATACAACCACCTTAGCCTATTTAAAGCGGGAAATCCACGTTTCAAATGCGGCCATTTGGGTCCCGATAAACTCACGGGTCCCTTCGTCAGTTAGTTTGCCATCTTCAATCTTTTTACCAAAATGGGGGACAGCTACCGTTGGTTTTGGCATTAGGTACATACCAAGGTGTAAACAAACCGCCCGCAGGTGCTCTTGCGCCTTTGTGCCGCCCAATGCACCGGGCGAGCCACCCATCGTCACAACAGGTTTGGTTGCTAAACGACTCCCACCACGAGATGCCCAATCGATTCCATTTTTAATCACTCCGGAATAAGAGCCATTGTATTCAGGTGTTGCCAAAATCATGGCGTCAGACGCTTCGATCGCCTCATGCAGGGCCAAAACTGAAGCTGGAAATCCTTCAGCTTCTAAATCGTTGTCGTAGACGGGCAAATCATTAAGCGGGAAGATGGTTACTTCCATCCCGGCAGGGGCAACATCGGCCGCAGCTTCAACCAACGCCTTATTCATAGAGCCTTTACGCAAACTACCAACCAAGGCCAAAACTTTAATTTTGTCACTCATACTATTTCTCCTAAACTGAACAAGGGCTTTTAAAACCCACGCAAAATATTTTATTAAGTAACCGATATTGTACAGGCTTCAAAAACGGACCCAAGTCCATCTTTTCTTTTATTTATGAAACCACTCTCCTCAGTCCAAAATTCTCAGACCTGCTTAGACTTGGAAATTTGCCGATTTGTGCCAAAATTCGGCCAACAACAAGAGGAAAAATGACACTACCTGAAATTATCAAAACTGAGCGACTACACCTTCGCCCATTTACATTTGCCGACGTTGATGACGTTTATGGCTACGCCAGCGATCCAGAGTGGAGTCTGTATTTAGCTGTCCCCTATCCTTACACCTATCAGCACGCAGAACAATTTATCGCCACCCGCAAACTCGATGATCCAACAAAAGAAAAAGTGTGGGCGATTGAGCTTGATGGGGCTGTTATTGGTGGCATTAGTTTACGATCGAAAGCAGAAGATTATGCGATCTGTGAATTAGGTTGGAGCGTGTCACAACCTAATTGGGGCAAAGGACTGATGACGGAAGTCGCTCAAACAATGCGTGATACAACGTTTAGCAGATTACCCAAACTCCATCGCCTTTATGCGCGGGCCGACTTACGAAATACTGGCTCCTGGCGCGTCATGGAGAAGATCGGTATGCAACGTGAGGCTGTTTTACGCCAACATGCGAAGTTTAGAGGTGAATGGGTTGATGAGGTTTGGTATGGTATCTTACAGCCGGAATGGGATGCGGCTCAAGGCACAATATGATTATTCCGGAACGAATCGACACTGAGCGGCTGATTTTACGGCCGTTTACACTCCGTGATGCGGCCGATGTATTTGACTATGCCACGAACCCAGAATGGAGTCGATTCCTGCCGGTGCCAGAACCCTACACCTTTGCAGATGCAGAAACATTTATCGCACTGTGCCTATTGCGCGACCCTAAAAAAGCGCGCGCTTGGGCGATAGAATCGGTCGGGAAAGTAATAGGCTGTGTCGAACTCCACTTCAAAAATGACCAGCAAACACTTGGTGAAATGCATTGGAGTATATCGCAACCACACTGGGGGAAAGGGTTGATGACGGAAGCAGCCGTGGCCGTATGCAACACCACCTTTTCAACATTTATCAGCTGTCATCGTATCTATGCCCAGGCCCTGCCCGAAAATGTAGGATCATGGCGTGTCATGGAAAAAATCGGCATGCAGCATGAAGGGACGCTGCGCCAAATTTTTCGCCTCAAGGGAGAGTGGGGTGATTTAGCCACCTACGCCATCCTTCGACCCGAATGGGAAGAGTTAATTAATTAACCAGCCCACAAAAACTTTAATCATGCATACAATCAAAAAACTAAAAACCGCACTTGACCAACAAAAAACAACCGCACGAGCCGTTGTAGAAGAAATGATCACGAAGATGGAAGACCCGGCTGGACAGGGTGATAAAGTATATCTGACCAGTTATGCTGACAAAGCCCGCACTCAAGCGGAAGCGGTTGACGCTGCACGCAAAAACGGCCTGCATCTGCCACCCTACGCCGGAATACCAATCTCGATCAAAGATTTGTTTGATGTGGCAGGAGAAGTAACCACGGCTGGCTCACACGTCCTTGATGACGCCAATCCGGCCGCGGCCGATGCCACCATCGTGGCTCGTTTGCGTCGGGCTGGGTTTATCCTGATGGGCAAAGTCAACATGACTGAATTCGCCTATTCGGGAATGGGTATTAACCCACATTACGGTACGCCGCTCAGCAACTATGACCGAGCCTCCGGCCGAATTCCAGGTGGATCGTCATCTGGTGGGGCTGTCTCAGTAGCGGACCAAATGGCAGTTGGCACAATTGGGACCGACACCGGTGGATCTTGCCGAATCCCGGCCGCCTTTAATGGCATTGTCGGCTTCAAACCAACCGCAAGTCGCGTACCCAAAGCTGGAGTCATCCCCCTTTCAACGACGCTTGACTCAGTTGGACCGCTGACAAGTTCCGTTTCATGCGCCGCCATCTTAGACGATGTCCTAGCTGGAGGGCATGGTGCGGATGTCTCAGCGTTTCCGGTGTCGGGTTTACGATTAGGCGTGCTTCAATCGGTGGTGCTTGAAAATCTGGATAAAACTGTCTCGACAACTTATCAGCAAACCCTCAATCGTTTGGCATCGATGGGTGTGGAATTAATTGATCTCAAGATTGATGAGCTGGCTAAAATTCCGGCCAGCAATCCGAAAGGAGCCATTGTCGCAGCCGAGGCGTTTGCTTGGCACCGGCCGTGGCTTGAAAGTCGTGATGCATTTTATGACTCGTTTGTGAAAGGGCGTCTGATGGGTGGCAAACAGATTTCGGCCGCAGATTACATCGATATGATCGGGATGCGGGAAGAAATCATTGCACAAGTCCGGCCACAAACGGCCGTCTTTGACGCCGTCATTATGCCGGCCGTCGCAATTGTTCCCCCCACACTTGACTCGCTCATCGATCCTGACCATGCAGGCAAAGTTAATGGGTTGATTTTGCGCAATACGAGCATCGGGAACTATCTGGATCGTACCGCAATTTCTATCCCCTGTAGCCCAGCAGGCGAAGCACCCGTCGGGCTCATGCTAATGGGAGAAAATGGATCAGACAGACGGCTATTAGCAATTGCAAAAGGCATTGAAAAAAGATTGCAACAACCGTGAATTTATGGTTGAGCTATCTCAAGAGGCAGCTCAACCATAAATGTTGACCCGATGCCGACTTCACTTTCAACATGAATTGAACCATCGTATGCATCCACAAGTTTCTTAACAATAGCAAGCCCTAAACCGCTCCCCTCATAGCTTCGGTTCAAAGAAGAATCTGCTTGTCGAAACTCCATAAATATGTAGTCGATTGCGTCCTCTGGAATGCCCATTCCCGAATCTTGCACGGCAAAACTTAAATGCGGGTCTTCCCAACCAACTCGCAGCTTAATGAATCCTGTCGAGGTAAATTTTATGCTGTTGACCAAAAGGTTCGTCAATATTTGAGAAAGTCTATTTTCATCCCCTATAAAAAACCGAGGAGTCTCAGAGGTGGTCTCTATACTAAAAACAAGGTTTTTATCACCTATCAAAATCTCCATTTGCTGTTCTAGATTTTTAAGCAGCACCTGCAAATTAAACAAACGGTCATCTAGTTGAAAATGGCCAGACTCAATCTTTGAAACATCAAGAACTTCATTGATTAACGAGAGAAGATGGCGACTGCTATAGTCGATACGCCCCAACATGTCTTTTGCATCGTCTATCTCGAGTTCTTCCTCAACGTCTTCCAGCATTATCTCTGTATATCCGATAATCGCGTTCATTGGAGTCCGCAATTCGTGAGAAACCAACGATAAAAACTCGCTCTTTAAGCGAGTTGATTCAGAGGCTTGATGGAGCGCCATTTCTAATTCATCGTTCTCTTCACGGTTCTCACGTAGCCGAATGATCATTTCATTTATCGATCTGCCTAAATCTGAGATTTCATCCTGAGAGTCGGTTGTTACCAAGTTCAAGTTTGACCCTTGAGCCCAAATTAAACTCACCTCATCTATAAGACGACCAAGGCGCCTTGTTATCAAAAATTCGAGTAAAACAAATAGCCCCCCACTCATTGCCAATCCCGTAATCAATAAACTTCCCAACAATAGATATAAAGATTGCTGCCCCTGTTGATATAGATCTCTGCTTTCTGAAATTTGGGTGATAACAATCGGCTCACCATAGATATCGTTTATTAGTCCATAACCATACAGAGTCTCACGATTGACCCTATCTAAAAAATAAGGACTCTCATCGTTAAGCTCGCTTAAAACTTCCGATTCGCTCTCTAGAGGGGAAGATGAACCAATGGGCAAAAAAGATATATCACTTTCAAGTAAAGTACCCAGAGCCTTCACCCTTCTATCATCATAGAATTGAGCAAAAATTAATGTCCCTGATATCGGCCCGTTGTCGAAGGAGTCCAAAATTGGATTAGACACGAAGAAAAACAGCCTTTCATCAGACTTAACAAATCCAGAATATTGACTCTCCGTTGTTGAGTGAGCAATTAGTTGGGGGTTTTGCTGCAACCAACTTTGAATATCATCTGACACAGGTAGGACTCGGCCGGTTTGCAGATCATAGCTTTGACCATGAACAAGATTCCCGTTTTCGTCATAAAAAACCATCAGATTAATATCTAAGGATCGAGCCGTAAAAATATCAAAATTCCCATCTAGATATTCTTGGTTTTTATTCTCAATAAACTCCTTTGAATCATCCCATGCTGAATAGTCATCTGCTTCGCGAATTAACTTTGTTTTATCCTTCTGCAAGGTGTTCGTCATGCGCTTAAGATGGCTCAAAGATATTTCTTCTTCTAAGCTAAAAAAACGGTCTGTAATAATTGAGCTGGATATAAAGTAAATAGCGATAAACAAAACTGTGAAGAACAGGATGACTACACTCAATATTTTTATGCGAATCGACAATGAACACCTCTATTACTTTGAACGCTATCTGGCTTTTGACCGAATTACCTTCTTCTTTGCAAGTCTGCTACTCAACGTTATATTAACTGCGCATGTAATGGCTCTTAACATCTTATCAATAAAAAAATACAGGTATATCAACAGTTTCATATAGGTGGTGGAGAGATAAGTTTATTACAGCAAATTAGTTTTTCAGGGTTATATGAACCCGTTTTTTACATTGGATGAATAGCCGATTTGTACTATTCAAATTAAATATGACCTCAATCGCTACAAAAATTGAAAATACTCTGACCCGTGCCGCTCAGGGCGCAGCTATTTTTAGCTATCCAACCAGTTGGGAAAAAATGGACATCGATGAGAACAAATCGCTATGGGCCAGCTACACGCCTGATTACAAACCCGGCCCTCCTCTCGCAGGTGACACCACGGCCGACCTTGCGATTATCGGCGGCGGGTTTACCGGCGTCTCAACCGCTTACCATTTCGCCAAACGCCATCCTGAAAAACGGGTGATTTTGCTCGAAGCGAAAGGGTTGGCCAACGGCGCCAGCGGCCGAAACGGCGGTATGATGCTCAACTGGGTTTATGGCATGGGAGAGATGGACGATGATACAACCAAACGCATCTATGAAAACACACTCCAAACCATTGACACGATAGAGAGTATTATCGAGGAGCATAATCTCGATGTTAGCTATCGGCGGGACGGCTGTATGGAGGTGTTTACTGACCAGCAGCGGGCTGATGAAGCCGAGGCCGAAGTTGAATATCTCAAAAAGCTGGGACTACCCATCGAATATTTAGCCGCAGACGGGGTACATGGCAACATTGATCTAAAAGGGACAAAAGGAGCTCTGTTCGATAAGACTGAAGGGCAGCTCAACGGAGCACAATACCTACGTGCACTTCGGCCGGTGTTACAAGAGATGGGCGTCGAAATTTATGAACAAACGCCGGTGCTTAAAGTCAAAGAAGGGTCAACGGTTGAGCTCACCACCCCCAACGGCCGTGTACGGGCAAAAGCGATCGTACTGGCTCTAAACGGGTATACGGGCAAACTGGGCTATTTTCGCAAAGATTATTTCCCGCTCCACTCGCACGTGTTTGCCACCGATAGGCTAACTGATGAGCAAGTCGCCAAGCTAGGTTGGCGGGGTACGGCCGGGTTTTCAGACGACCTCATGCGGATATCGTACGCGACTCGAACACGCGAAAACAACATCGTTTTTGGTGGTGGTAGCAACATTTCGTACGCGTACCAGTTCAACAACAAAACGGCGTTTCAGGGGAATGCGACAGCCGGGTTTAGCGACATGCTGAACACAATGAACCAGTATATGCCTGGTAGCAACCAGCTCCCGATTTCGCACAAGTGGACCGGCACACTAGCCATCACCCTAAAACGAAACTGTGCTATGGGTGTGCGTGGGGATCACAAAAATGTCTACTATGCTTTGGGGTACAGCGGCCATGGCTTAACAGCCGCCAACATGGCGGGTGAAGTCCTAAACGACATCTATGATGGATCGATTGAACGCTGGCGCGGCCTCCCTTTTATGCAGTCTGACTTTGCTAAAATTCCGCTAGAACCATTCCGCTGGATGGGCTACCAAATGATGACACGCCTCACCGGCCGGTCACCTAGAGCCGCTCACCGTTAACGTTTACCCCTTTTAAAATCCCTTGTGGGAGCCTACACAAAGCCTAACTTACGAAATTTCTTCTCCTCTATCTAAGCTGTAACCTATATCCGATTTTCAGAAGAATTTCTGTAAGGCACCAATTCTATTCTGCTTACAAGTTAAAGCTATTTGGGAATCTATTGCGGCACCCCTGCGGTCCAAACCTAATCAAGCAAAGTCTAATTTCTGGCTGCTATTTTGCGCTGGATTTGAAGTATACGCTGCTTAAAAAAGCTAAATGTTCAAACCAAGCACCGAGTAAAACATAACACCATGGTGGAAATAATTACAGGGTTTTTTCAAGACATCGTCAGCAATGACAGTACAATTGCGGGCCAAATTAATACAAGTGGTGGACTACAGTTAGATATCGCCCTCTTATCTAAGCTAGTCACACCTCAAGGCCAACATCTACAGTTGCCCCAGTTAGCCTTGGACTCAGTCCTTGCCTATATTCAAAAAAGTACGGAACAGGATGTAGCGGTTATTCTTTACCGTGCGGTCCAACATGCCAACAGCATTATCAATCAAGAAACGTCTGAGATTCGAGGAGCCGCTTGCACGCTTGTTATTGCGGCCGTCCAAAATAGAGACACTCTTTTTGTTGCCAATGTAGGCAACAGCCACGCTTATTTGGTACGGAAAGAGAAGGTCACACAGCTTACGATTGAACATACTTTCGCGGTAATGATGCCGATTCAAGACAAGATGAGCCATTCAGCAGCGTGGGCTTCAGCCGAAGCAAAATCGCTCGTACTATCTATTGGCCCAAACACACAAATTCCGGCCGACATCGGCCTGCACGATGCCTTTACCTGCGACAAAGAATCCTATCTTGCGGCTCAAACACGGGGTCAAGCTGGGCTACCGCTGAAATCGAACGATACGATTGTGCTAACAACCAACAGGATCGAAACTGATGGAGCACTTGCCCCATCAGCGATTTTGCAAGCACTTTACAACAAGATTGGGGATGACGCGGCCGAATCGGTAGCCGTCATGATCGCCCCTTCAGAAGCTGGCTCATCAATCGCACTCATCCAATTGGACGAGCCAGATTTACGCCTAGACCCGGTCGCTTTTGAATTTTTAGGTCGACCTGCATTTTTACAAAGCAGTGCCATCGCAATGGTCGTCGTTTTCTTTGCCCTTGTTAGCTTCATGGGAGCGAGGTATTTGGAGGTCCTTGCAACGCTCCCTCAAACCGAGGTTATTCAGGCTGAAGAAAATGAGGTGAGTTTTATGGATGAATCGCCAAGCTCGACCGAAGATGCGACTCGAAGCATCGATTCCCCACAGCCGATCCTAGCCCCTGCCATAGAGAGCACGCCAGAGGGAACGCGCCAAAACCAATCGACTCCTATTCAATCTCAACGCAATGTCACCGGCAAACTCCAACAGATTCAGAAACAGATCAGGCTACTGGTTGAGTAGGCTACTTTTTTAGTCACGAGTGCCGCCATATTCTCTAGGTTCAGCCTCTTGTATAAACAAAATCAATCTAAATTGAGCGTCGAAACCTAAAAAGAAATAATCGGCCGTCATAATAAAAGCTACATTCACGTTTCATTCACAAACTGCATTGAATTCGAGCGGAGCCCCTCATGTGCAAAGGAAACTTTGACCATTTCAGCTACGGCGAACGAAGTATCTAAACTGCCGCACCAAGCACTCACTTTTGCAAACCAATTCTTTTATCAATCTCATTTTTCTATTTATGGGAGGATCAAATGGCAGCAGCTTTAAGACATTCGAAAGAAGACAATAAAACAGCGTTTCAAACCGGTGACAAAAAAATAGTCCATTCTGTTTTTGACAAATTACTTAAACAGACGGCCGGGCACGAATTACCCCCAAACGCAACTATACAAAAACAGTTACCTACAAAAAATGGCATCCAAATTTATATTGTAGGTAAGCCGAATGGAATGCCCCGAGCCATCTATAAATTTACAAACAACCCACCTGCAACCACGTCATTGTTACACCATGCACGCACACTTAAATCACAAGAAAAGTTGTTCAAATCGGCCGATTTAGATTTTTACATCCCAGAAATCTATGCCGTCTATCAAAACAACATGACCGTTGGTCTGTTTGAAAGCATCATACCCGGCATCACTCTGCAAAAGTTTATTCAAGAAAAAGAGTCCGAACGGTTACCCAGCATCATGGCAGATGTCTCGGCTAAGCTGGGCAGCTTTTATGGGACACAGCAATCTGTCATCAACGTTGTAGATGAAGAAATCAATCTGCTCGTCGATACTCCGATCGACACGATTGAGTCAAAGCTAGGCATGCTAAACCGGACGTTTATTGGGCGCAAGCTGCTCGCATTACGCTTAGAGCTTAACGGTGCATTGTCGTGGCAACAGCTTGCCTTCGGTCCAATACATGGTGACCTATCCCCCAACAATATTATTCTAGACTCAATTACGGGTGAAATGATCGGGCTCACCAATTGGGAAGCTGCAGAGCAAAGCGGATACCCGGCCGTTGATCTGTTTCATTTGATCTTAAATGTCTCAGCCCAAATGGATCATAAAGAGGTCGGTACGGCTGTCGTAAAGGCGCTCAAACAGCCGCGTCGCTTCGACTCAAAAGCTTATTTGATCGCTGATACCAATAAACTAACTGCCCCCAATGATTCTGATCGCATCGTGATTTTGCTCGCATGGCTCCAGTATCTGCAACGGAACTTGCCAAAAGACACACCAACCACTCAAAGGTTCTACTGGTTTTACAAAAATATTGTGCGCGTGTTGGCCAAGCTTTAAAGATGGCCATCGGCCACTCAATCGGCCGATGCTGATTCCCCAGCTAAACTTAGCCAATCGCCTACACAGCGGCTCAACCGGCGTGCCAGCGGCCGTATCATCAGCATTAGACTATTAAATCAAGACAGCGGCCCGTGCATTTGAAGATCAGCATTTTCATCTATTTTCAGCTTAGCACAATAAAATAATGCGTAACAAAGGGCTCTGCACCATTTCTTTCTACTGTTTTAAGAAAACTGCCCAATAAAGTTATAGGAAGCTAGCAAAGATTGAGATAAACTAATGTTCAAATTCAGTCGCCATAAGATTTATGGTAGGAACAGGAGTTATCCCATGTCTAATATCCCCGCAGATTTAAAATATACAAAAGAAGATGAGTGGATCTCAATTGATGGTGATATCGCCACAATTGGCATCACCGATTACGCCCAAGATTCATTGGCCGACCTCGTCTATTTTGAACTTCCAGAAGTTGGCGACTCGTTAGCAGTTGGCGACGAATTCGGCGTTGTTGAATCAGTCAAAGCGGCTGCAGATCTATTTGCTCCTCTCTCAGGCGAAGTTGTCGAAATCAATGAAGCATTGTCAGACACACCTGAATTAGCGAATACTGACCCCTACGGTGCAGCTTGGATTGTCAAAATCAAGTTGAGCAACCCTAGCGAAGTAGATGCACTTATCGATGCAGCAGCTTACACCGCATGGTGTGATGAGCGAGCCTAAGTCCGAGACATCTGTCAAGCGTCAGTAACCGACAGGTTGTTTGACTGCTGTTTGTAGGCAGTTCATCTGATCAGCTTGTCTCAGCAAATCTTTTTGATACATTAGTCTTTACAAATTAATCTATAATCTAGCTAAAAATATTTAGCTAGGCTATTCCCTGACCAAGTTACAAAAAAGGAAGGTAACCCATGAAAAATCTAATCAAAAATCTTTTCACAGCAGAAGAAGTAAGCGCGCATTGTGACGGCCCTTGTGGCGTCTATGATCCAGCAGATGCTCGCATCAAAGCTGAAGCTGTACTTTCAATGACCAAGAAAATCTTGGCAATGGACGCTCCAGACGCATCTGACGCGGCCGCAGTTGTCGCATACAACAACACCATGTCTCGCTTCATCGCGATCAAAGAAGACCAAGCACACGGTACAAAAACCGACATCTTGGTTCTATGGACCGACTTCTTCAAACCACAACATCTAGAAGCAAACCCAGACTTGCATACCGTGATTTGGGAAGCAACCAAACTTTGTTCTGCGTGTAAAACCAGCGTTAGCCTTGAGAATGCAGAAGCATTGATGGCAGCAGTTGAAAACATCCATAACATCTTCTGGGCAGCTAAAGGGCGCGAAGTTGCTTTTGTTAAAGCATCATAATTCCGCAATTTAGATCTTTCTCGTTTTAGATGCCTGAAAGGTCTTGGCAGAATGAATAAATATCCGGAGAACGCACGCTTAATTGAATACGTTCTCTTGCTTTTGAGGCGTCGGAAACGCATACGCGTAACCGGCGCCTCAATGCTTCCAGGGCTAAAGGATGGGGACGAGCTATTTTTAAATGAGCGGGCTTACGTCGCATCACTCCCCACAGAAGGCGACATCGTTGTTGCATGGCACCCTCGGCAAGCGGACCTAAAAATCATTAAACGTGTCTCAATGGTGCTTGATAATGGCTGCTGGCTAGTGGGTGACAACCCGGCCGAAAGTACAGACAGCTCGCAATACGGTATTTTCCCGTTTAAACGCATCGTTGGTAAAGTCACCAGCAGGTGCTGAAAAAAGAAAGAGCTTAGAGTCGAGCAAATCGTCTGTACGCATTCATCTAACCTCTTTCCTTTCCCTCTCTTCTTTTCTTCCCATGACATCACCAACAAAAACAACTTACTCAGCTCGCTGGTATAACCGAGCTGGTATCTGGATCGGCATCGGCGTCAACCCAGCCAGTATTACACTGGGAGGCAGTTTAGCCACCCGGCTGGAAAATCCAGCGCTGCTATGGGCTGTTCCGCTAGGGGCTTTTTGTCTCTGGTCAATTTGCATGATGGCGGGCATCATCGGCCGACGTCAGCGGCAAACGTTTGTGCGTTGGTCAACCGCCACATTCGGGGTAGGCGTTGGAGCAACCCTTATCAACCTGTCGATGGCATTAGGCATGACCGGCTGGGTTGGTTTTCAGATGGGGTTAGGCGGCACCAGCTTTGCAAACCTGATGGGGATCAACAACGCAACCTGGATCGGTGTGGTCCTCATGGGGATTCTCGTTTTAGTTTTAGGCAACCTCGAAGTCAACAAGTGGGGCTGGTTTGTGTGGCTCACAACACTTTCATCTCTAACGATGGCGGTTATCGCGACAATTATTGCGCTCCAATTTAATGACACACTTCCGGCCGACCCACGCCCTGCAACCCCCAACGCCATATTTTCCGTAATCACCAGCGTTATCGCCTTTGCCTCACTATTCGCCCTACGTAGCACCGACTTTACGTGGGACCTCGTGTCAGACCGTGATGTTTTCATCGACGCCACGATTTTTATCAGCGTGTTCCTCGTCTCGGTCACAATTGGTGTCATGCTTTTTCGAGCGACAGGCTCACCAGACTTAGCCGTTGCCCTCTCTGGCACACCGCTAGCCCTCATGGCAAAAGCGTTCTTGTTTATCTCATTGCTCGCCCCAGCCCTCTCATCGATGCTGTCAGGCTCACTGGCTTGGGCCTCAATCTTTAAAATAAATTATCGGATGGCAACCGTGCTAATCATCAGTATCGGTGTTGGCTTAGGCTTGGTTCGATTTGATAAATCTTTGATTTTATTTTTAGACTGGCTCGCGGTCATCATGCCGCCAGCAATTGCCATTATGCTTGTTTACGGGCTTTCTAAACGCAGTTTTTCGACAAAAGTCACTTTAGCAGGCTGGATGATTGGGGCCGCCATTGCGATTATCGTTAAGCTAACAGGCGGGGCGTTTCATTTGGCGATAGGGGCGGCTGTAGGGTTATTGGTTCTGTTTGTTGGCAATGCCATGATTAAAGCAGATGAAAATCCTCAATTAGGCACATAGAAACAGGTCATCAACAAAATCATCGATGGTTCCAATCAATTTGGGGTTTGTGCACATATAACTATCAATACGCCCGTTATGTCGCTGCCCGCTCCCTGTAGGGTCACTGTCGAAGTTCATTCGAATGAGATCCCCTGCCCCATTTGAAACCAAAGCAACGGCCGGATATGAGTCAATTCCTTGTAGTTCATAGATAGCAAAAAATGGGTTACCAGCCACAAACGAGTCAATAACACATTGATTAACCGATTCAGGGCTATCCAACACTTTGACCCAGCCACAATCAACAGCTTGATCTACAGCGGTACTCAGCACCTGTTCCTGAAAATCTTCGAAACCCAGCCCTAAGCTACTGCATGCGAATAAAAATATGATGGGGAGTAGGATCAAACTTTTCTTAATTATTTTTCTCCTATTCTGCAAAAAGATAAAATCCAACAATGACTCAAGTATATATCATCTGCGGCCCGCCGGGAGCAGGCAAGACAACCTATGGAAAAAAGCTGGCGGCCG
>JBGCDP010000010.1:0-6689 GCA_045105475.1 Anaerolineae bacterium | reverse complement strand
ATAATCGGAAAGAGATTATTCGCGCATCAGAAATAGGATCTTACATCTATTGTAACCGAGCTTGGTGGCTTAAACGCATTGACGGCCGTGAGTCATACAACGTGACTGAAATGCAGCTAGGAACCCAACAGCACGAACGCCACTCTCGGGCGGTCAAAGGCATCGGGCAGCTTCAAAAAATCGCCTACGGGCTAATTATGCTGGCCTTATTCTTCCTCGTCATCTTTTTTCTATTTGCCACATAGATAAAAGCTGATGAGCGCTCAATTGATTAGAACTTTTTTATGTCTCAACTATTAACCCTCGCTATTTTTTGCCTTGTTTGCGCCATTCTTGCCATCGGGTTTAGTTTTTGGCTGCAAAATCGAAGCGGTGTCCCTGAAGGCGAACTTGTTTATGACGATGCAGGGTCATGGCATAAGGTTCCAAAACCCTTATTCAATAAAGAACTTATGCTAACGGGTAAGCCTGATTACGTCATTAAAGCAGAAAATGGGGGACTCATTCCTGTTGAATACAAATCTGCCAAAGCCCCTAAGCGGCCGTACGAAAGCCATATCATGCAGCTGGCTGCGTATTGTGCCCTCATCGAATCACATTTTGGTACCCGTCCCGCCTTTGGCATCATTCGGTATGCAGACCGCTCGTTCAATATCGATTACTCCGCCGCTTTAGAACGCGATCTGCATCATATACTTGAAGATATGCGCATCGATTTAAAAGCAAATGATGTCCCTCGCAGCCATGATGAGTGGCACCGGTGCCACAGATGTGGGTTTAAAGATGAGTGCGAAGATAGCTTAGTAGATTAAAGCTCTAGTCTAGAAGCATTACACACATTTCAATCAAATTATCTTTTAAAATTATGTAAGAAAAAAATAAAAAACTGGACATGCATATCAACCAATTGTATTCTTGTAACTATGTAGGCTCCCTCTGAGGTGGTTGACAACGCCCGTTGTTGATCACCTCAACTTTTTTTCTAGGGAAAATGTGAACTAAATAAAAATCAAAAAGACCAGAAATTCTGGTCTTTTTTTATGCCTAGTCACTTCCACATCTTCATAACAAACTAATAGCAACAATGATTTCCTGAACCCATCAGGGTATAATTCGACATCATATTTTTGATGGATGATTCAGCATATCGTTCGTCGTCAACTACTAATTATTTCTATGTCAGCAGTCATACGCTTAACAGGCTTTCAGGATGTTTTACCTGAGGACCGAATTTATTGGGATTTTGTGATGAGCAAAGCAACAGACATTGCTCAACGCTTTGGCTTTTTACGCCTTGACCCACCTCTTCTTGAGTCAATTGATCTTTTTGCACGTGGTAATGGGGAAGCTTCGGACTTTTTTGTAAACAAAGAAATGTATGCAATCGAAGAGTCAGATGGAAGCTATATCGCACTCCGGCCGGAGTTTACGGCTGGAATGGTGCGCGCCTACGTGCAAAACAAGATGTACAGTCGGCCGCAGCCGGTCAAACTGTTCACGTTTGGTCCAGCATTCCGCCGCGAACGTGCTCAAGCAGGTCGCTATCGCCAACATACCCAGTTCGACTGCGAGATTTTAGGCGAAACAGATCCGGCTGCTGACCTTGAGGTTATGATGGTGGCGATGAGCCTCTACCGTGAAATGGGGTACAGCAAACTGGCATTTCAGCTTAATAGCACCGGCTGCAAAGAGTGCAAGCCGGTCTATGTTGAAGCGCTTAAATCATATCTGGCTGAGCACTTGGACAAGCTTGGCCCCATCGATCAAGAACGCTTGCGGCTAAATCCGCTTCGCATCCTTGACTCAAAAGAAAAAGGGATGAATGAGTTGCTATCAAACGCACCTCACATCATCGATCACTTGTGTGAAGACTGTGCAACCCATCTGGCCGATTTGCGCAAAATGCTTGAAAAGTTAGATGCTGATTACGAAATCAATTTTCGACTGGTTCGTGGCATTGACTATTACACCAAAACAGTCTTTGAAGTATGGGACACACGCATCGGAGCACAGGCAGCATTATGTGGCGGCGGCCGGTACGATGGCTTGGCAGAGGCGATTGGTGGCCCTTCCACCCCTGGAGTTGGCTTCGGCTTGGGAGTTGAACGGGCTGTTTTAGGTCTTAAGCAAGAAGAGATTGAGCCACCAGCACTGCCAGAACCTACGATTTTTGTTGCTCACTTTGGAGGCGACACAAAAATTGCTGCAGTAAACATTACTTATAAGCTGCGTGCGGCCGGTGTTGGAACACGTTTGGCCTTTGCACGTGATAAACGAAGCATGAAAAGCCAAATGCGCGAAGCAAATAAGTATCCCATTAGCCATACCATTATTGTGGGTGAAGGGGAGCTTGAAGCGGGTACGGTTACCATCCGGCCAATGGCAAAAGACGGTGGCGAACAATTTCAACATCCGATTGATGATGTTGTGAATTACCTGGCCTCTAATAGCTAGCCGAAAGCATCTGCACATCCATGCACTTTAGCATCCTATTTCACCCAAACAAACCAGAATCGCCCAAGATTGCAGCTCAAGTTGCTGAATGGCTCGAAGCCAAAAATCACACAACTTGGATTGGTAATACGTTCAATGAATCAGAAGTTCATGAGGAATCAGCCAAAAGTGACTTAATGATCGTATTGGGTGGTGACGGTTCAATTCTGCGCGCAGCTCGTTTTGCAGTTCCATACGATACGCCGATTGTCGGCATCAACATGGGGCGTATCGGTTTCTTAAGTGAAACTGATCCGGAGAATTGGCCTGATGTACTGGAACAATTCCTAAATAACCAACATTGGACAGAGTCGCGATTTATGCTGCGCGCGAAGCACATTCGTAACGGTGAAACAATCGGCGACTTTATCGCTCTGAATGATTTTGTGATTGGTGGTGTTAAAGCCCGCGTTGTTCGCTTAGACCTTTCTGTAGATGGGGAAGAAATTACAACGTATACGGCCGACAGTTTAATCGCGGCCACGCCAACCGGCTCTACCGCATATTCGATGGCGGCCGGAGGGCCACTGCTTCCCCCCTCAATCGGCAATTTTTTGTTGATGCCCGTTGCACCCTACCTCAGTTTAGATCGAGCTTTGGTGCTTCATCAAGAAGCGCAAGCCCATATCCGGGTCCGCACCAATCATGGTGCAATTCTTTCGGTTGATGGGCAGGAATCGCTTGAAGTAGCGGACTCAGATGAGATTGTTATCCATCGGCATGATCATGTTGCGCGGTTTGCCCGTGTTGGTGAAAAGGGATACTTTTATCGCAGGCTCTTTAAGAGACTGGGATTTGAAAGATAAAATAGATATTGGAAATTAGATGCTAGAACCTAATAAACGGTTACTACCATCCAACATCTAATATCTAGCATTGAAAAGACAATGACACCTGGAATACGAAATAAATTACGAACAGCCGCACGTGTGGCTGAAAGTGGCAAAATCCCGGCCGCAATTGAACTGTACCGCGAGCTGATTGCTGAAAATGAAGACTTAGCCGATGCGTGGATTGGGTTAGGCGATATCTTGCCAAATCAAACAGAGCAGGCTGAAGCCTATCAAAAAGCACTCGCCATCGACCCTAAAAATAGTGATGCGATTCAAAAGCTTGCTATTGCTGAAGGCAAAGAGCCACCACAAATAAACATCCTCAAAAAAGAGGAAAAAGAACGCACCGCTGATTTAGATGGTGCTACAAATGAAACGGCTTTGACAGAGACACCTGCTGCTGTTGAAGCTGAAGTTGTAAAATCTGACACAAAAGTCGAGCCAAATGTTGGCGGCATGTTTTCGCATCCGATTGATATATCAGAATTTGTAAAACCTGATGGTTCAATGGTTGATTATAAAACGGGCGAACCGACTAACTTGCGGTGTAACCGCTGTGGTCGGCCGATTACCTTAAAAAGTTCACAATCAACCTCTGTCGGCTATCGCTGTAACATCTGTATTCGAGAAATAGAAGATGGATTTTATGAAGCAACGACAAGTGACTACATCGTCTCATCCTTGGTTGTCGCAGTGCTTTCGCTCATCGTCGGCATTATTTCCGGATTTATTGGCGGAGGCGGATTCTTTTTCATCATTATCGCTTTTGCTGTGGGTGGCGGTATCGGCACCGGAATTGCAAGGCTGGCTCAACAGAGCATTGGCCGCAGACGGGGTCGTGGGCTGTCTAACTTATTATCAGTTCTGATGGTGCTCTTTATGTTTATCCCCGGTGTCGTTCTAGGCTCATTTTTGATTTCAGCCATCTTATCATTTGCAGCTGCATCTGCGGCCAGGGTCCAACTGCGCTAAAAACTTTACTTTATTTCGCGTATCTTTTTATCTCATGCTTCAGGAACTTTCGATCCACGACTTCGCTATTATCTCTGATCTCAAAATTGAGTTTGGCGATGGATTCAACATACTCACCGGAGAAACCGGAGCTGGAAAATCGATTATTCTCGATGCGGTCAGCCTTATTTTAGGCGGCCGTGCAGATACGGGACACATTCGAGCTGGCGCACAACGTGCCGTCGTCGAAGCTGAGTTTTCATTAGACAAAAAGGCTCAAGAAGCTTTAGCACCAATTCTAGCCGAACATGAAATTGAGTCTGAAGACACTGATTCAGCTATTCAAATAAGCCGAGAGTTGCGTGACAACGGCCGGAATGTTTGCCGAGTCAATGGCCTTCCAACACGAACGGGCGTCTTACGCGACATAGGGGATATCTTAATCGGTATCCACGGGCAAGGGCAGCATTTGGCCCTGCTTAAGCCTAAGGCCCATCTTCCCCTGCTGGATAGCTTTGCTGGCGTCACCGAAAACCAACAAGCATTGGCAAAAGACGTCAAGAATTTAAGAGGGCTAGAAAAAGAAAGAACTGAACTCAAAGAGAATGAAGAGGCACTGGCTCGCCGACAGGATATGCTCCGCTTTCAGGTTGAGGAAATTTCGGCGGCGGCACTTGAAGTTGGCGAAGATACAAAGCTAAGACAAGAGCGAACTAAGTTGGGCAATGTTGAGAGCTTAATGAACTCAGCTACTGAAATGCAAGCATTGTTAACCGGCCTAGAAACGAGCGATGGTGAAGTTGTCAGCGTCTCAGACATGCTAGGGCAAGCGGTTAATGCAGGCGGAAATCTAACCAAGCTGGATGAAACGCAAAGTGATCTAAATAGCCGGTTAGAGACCGCTTTAAGTGAGATCGATGATATTGCGGCGTCTGTACGTAAATATCAAGATGGATTAGAACATGATCCCAGCCGTCTTTCAGAGATTGAAGAACGACTTGACCTGATTAATGCGCTTATCCGTAAATACGGAACATCGATTGCAGCTGTGCTTGAAACGGGTGAAAAAGGGGCCGTAGAGCTTGAAAAGATCGAAAATAGTGATAAACGTTTAGCGGAACTCGATTCCTTAATCGAGACGGGATTAAAACGAATCGGCCGACAGGCGAAACAGCTTTCAAGCAAACGTAAAAAAGCGGCCGAAAAACTGGCTAAAATCGTTGAAAAAGAGCTCTCAGACTTAAAAATGACGGCTCGTTTTGAAGTCGCATTTGAGCAAACCGAAGATCCGGCCGGCGTTTATGTCGAAGACAAACGGTTGGCTTTTGACCGAACCGGAATTGATAAAGTTGAGTTTATGATCTCATCCAATCCAGGTGAGCCACTTAAACCGATGGTCAAAGTAGCGAGTGGTGGCGAGACAGCTCGACTGATGCTTGCGTTAAAAACGGCACTCGCTCAAGTGGACTCAACCCCTACCCTTATCTTTGATGAGATTGACCAAGGGATCGGCGGCCGGATTGGAGCCGTCGTAGGCGAAAAGCTCTGGTCGCTTTCAGGCAAATCGGGACATCAGGTAATCTGTGTTACACACCTCCCCCAAATGGCTGGTTTTGGCGATGTGCACTTCAAAGTCAACAAAAAGGAGCTAGAAGGACGCACAACAACGGCCGTCAATAAACTTGAACATCATGAACGCATTGAAGAATTAGCCGATATGCTTGGGGTCAAAGATGATTTGGGGAAAGTAAATGCCAGATCATTGTTACAAGAAGCTGAAAAAGTAAAAACATCTGAATAATCAAACAAAAAAGGGCGATCACTAAATTGTGATCGCCCTTTTTATACCGGTGAGCCTAACATAACTCTCCCGATAGCTAAAATAAGCAGCATTTCCCCACCTACCTATTTCATCCACAGGCAGGTGGGGAATTCTTCGCATTTCTTTTTTAGCGCACGAAGATTGAAGGTAAGAACACTTTGTAATCAAAACCGATGTTAACTCGTCCAGTAATGTTTGAATTAGCGATATTGTTCGTCAATTCTTGCGTTGCAGGAGGAGCCCCGACATCATCAATCGTGTCAACGAGTGGCTTGAAGGTAAACGGAGCTGGACTATTATCTGGATATGGTTCCAGTGAGATCACAGCCGTTTTACCGCGAAGATCCAAGGCAGGATCAACAAAGTCCTGACCAGGGTAGCCTGGGGTTCCACCTGGTCCAGCATCTGGCCCGCCAGCGTCGCTGTCAGCGCCAACGGTGCTAGTAAAGGTTCCGGTTGAAATCGGGGTTGTCCCGCTCACGATCCAGCCTTCATAAATCCAGCCTTTAGGTGCATCGGGCAAATTAAGTCCGGCCGTTGCTGGTTCACCCGGAGTTAGGTACCAAATGCCGTTGTAATAAGGGGCACTG
>JBGCDP010000009.1:0-25983 GCA_045105475.1 Anaerolineae bacterium | reverse complement strand
GCTAGGCTCGCAAAAGGCGATTTGGAACGCACTCGTCCCGGACTCCTCCCAAACAATGCTAGGGATTCCTGAAGGGATTGTAGCCCCACTACCACCGGCAAAAGATGACACACTCAAAGTACGCAAAGCCAGAATCGGCCGAAATCTCTCGATCGGTTATCAAGACCATCTCAAAATTGTACGCGGCTGGAAACAATATCTGTGGGACGATCAGGGGCGTAAATACCTCGATGCCTATAACAACGTACCGCACGTCGGCCACGCCCATCCGCATGTGGTTGCGGCCGGGCGGGCGCAAATGGGAGTGCTCAACACCAACACCCGCTATTTAAACGATCTGCTCAACACCTATGCTGAAAAGCTGACCGCCACGATGCCTGACCCGCTCAGCGTCTGTTTTTTCGTCAACTCAGCCAGTGAAGCGAATGAGCTGGCGATCCGCTTGATGAAAGCGTACACAAAGCAACAAGACATGATCGTGCTCGATGCCGCTTACCACGGCCACACCAACACACTGATCGATATTAGCCCATACAAGCACGACGGCCCTGGTGGAGCCGGTGCCCCAGATTGGGTGCATACGGCCAGCATTGCGGATGTCTATCGGGGGCGGTACAAGGGGAATGACCCACTTGCAGGGGAGAAGTACGCGGCCGATGTGCAGGCGCAAATCGAAAAGATTCAAGGGATGGGTCGAGGCTTGGGCGGCTTTATTGCGGAGACATGTCCCAGCGTAGGCGGCCAAATCATTTTCCCAGATGGGTATCTCAAGGCGGTTTATGCGCACGTAAAAGCGGCCGGAGGTGTGGCAATGGCCGATGAGGTTCAAACCGGGTACGGCCGGACCGGTAGCGGCTTTTATGCGTTTGAGCAGCAGGGAGTTGTGCCGGACATGGTGATTTTGGGCAAGCCCATCGGCAACGGGCACCCGATCGGGGCGTTGGTGACGACGCCGGAAATCGCCGATGCGTTTAACAACGGGATGGAGTTTTTCAGCACGTTTGGCGGCAACACGGTGTCGTGTGCGACGGGGATCGCGGTGTTGGATGTGGTTGAGCGTGAAGGCTTAATGGCACATGCCCATCATGTTGGCCAACATCTGCTTGAAGGGCTCAAAGAGTTTGTTGGTAAATATGACATTGTAGGCGATGCACGTGGGGCGGGGCTGTTTTTGGGGCTTGAGCTGGTACGCGATCATGAGACGCTGGAACCGGCCGCGGCCGAAGCGTCGTTTGTGAGCAATATGATGCGTGAGCATGGGATTTTGCTGGGGACGGATGGGCCGCACCACAATGTGGTCAAAATCCGGCCGCCGATGCCGTTTACAATTACAGATGCGGACTTTTTGTTAGAGATTATGGATAAGGTGTTGCGCGAAAATTTCTAGCTCAATAAATTCTATTCAATCGATCTGATTTCAAGACGGCGAAAGCCCACACCCCAGGCTCGTGGATCATTCCCGATACCTAATTCGGCCGGACTTTTTGCATACCTTAATTCAATGCGTATTTCGTTAAAACCGATCTCTACTTGATCGGCCGGAGGGATAAAATAATCAATGGGCGAAAAGTAATTTGGATGTGATCGTACATAACTCCAGACCGGTGACTTTTTATCTTGGTCATGATGAATAATCAAATATCGAATCCCGTAAACCTGAAGGGTGCGAGCTACCACATCAGGCGGCCGTGTGCTCATATCCCAAGTTTGGTCAAATAAAAACTGATTTTAAGCCGGCCGGAAAGAGCCAATCGCGGAAGCGGTCGGAATCTTAGTTTGCCAAGAGGTGTAGAGTGGCGTGGGGCCATGAATGATTTGAGTCTGAAAATCTAAAACCCCTTCTCCGGGTAGAAAAGCTTGTTCCCCTAACCAAGAATGGGCAGGATGGATTTCTTCAAAATCCAGTGGCTGGCTTCCCGTAGTTGCTGGCAAGAATTCAATAAGCCAAACGAGCATGAGCACCCAACGCACCCATTTCGGGAGCCGGTCTAACCCATTTGCGGCAAAACCCAATGCGCCCAAAAATGCTACAAATGCAAATCGGGCACTGGCCCTAGCCCCCTCCCAAAATGACACCAAAACAATAAAAAGATAGCCAGGCAATGGAATGCTGTTTAAATAAGCCTCTGGAACGACACCTTCGATAAACACATCCGGCTTAAGCAAATGACCCAGCTGCCAAAGCCGAGAATTTAGCCATTGCACCAGTTCAAATTCTATGATTCGCCCATTTAATTTGAGCACAGGCCCCAACGCTAAAATAAGTGCTACAAAAAAGACGAGGTTCCGGCCGAAGTTCTTTGGCTTTTTTTGAAAGCCACTGATTAAACCAACAACCGCCAAAATCAGGGTAATAAAACCCATATTTAGAGATCGAGCCTCACCTCCCCAACTAACCTGAAACGTATCCGCAATTTGCTTTATTTGAGGGACCGGGTGAAAAACACTTATCTAAAGAAGAGTTCTTTGTTTTTTCCAAAATTATTTTTAGATGGATTAGCATCAAACATAGTTAGGATTATTATGACAAACTATGTCTAATGAAACATGTACTATTATTATGAGGCTCTTGATTATATAAAAAGACAGTATATTCCTGTTTTCATCATTGTTGGCTATCTGACATTGGCTTAACACATAGGACAAAATATCTTCATATTTTCCAAACACCTGCGCCTATACTTGAAAACAAGACGGGGAGTCACAGATTTCAAAAACGAATATACAGGAGTATAACTATGCTAAAACACAATTCGAGGTCCCCCCTACTTTTCACAAATCCACTCTTGCTCATGACAATGTGTGCACTAGTCAGTTTGGTTGCTCTTTCTGCTTGTACGGTCACAACTGAACCAGCCTATCGCGATAGACCAGCCCGACAGAGTCATGACGAAATTCCGGCCGGGCAAAACAGTAACACTGTATCAGATGAACAAGATCATAGTGAAGTTTCGGCCGAACAGAGCAACTTTGAACTTTCAGCTGAAAAAATCACGTCGCCGCTCTTTTTTTCGAGCCAGCCGCCCGCTGTCACCTATGACCGATATGCATCATTTGATATCGGACTGACAGAATCAGCAAATGATCAGTTGCTTGAGTGTCGTCTAAATAATGAGAGCTTCGCAGATTGCGAGTCCAATGTGTTCATCAGCGATGTGCAAAGAGACGGCGAGCAAATATTTACAGCTCGAATAAAGGATGACGTAACAACTGAAGTTTCATACACATGGCAAGTATTGAACGTTTTTGAATCAGACACCATTGATTTATTGCCCTCAACCCAAGTCCCAGACGCGGCTGATCCGGGTAGTTGGCGTGGCATTTTACGCATCAATTGCGACTTCTCTCACAGCAGTTACAACGATCCAATCGTTTTTCCTGGTGGGGAAAGTATGGCTCACTTGCATCGCTTTTATGGCAATGAGCAAGTCGATCACAATACGACAATGGAATCACTATTAACAACTGGCGATTCAACCTGCCAAGGTGGGGAGCTCAACCGTAGTGCTTACTGGGTGCCAACCTTACTCGCGCCTGATTACGACTCTGTCACAAATGAGCGTATGATAGATGAGAATGGCGATCCGGCATGGAAGGCTGTCCCGGCCGTTGTTGGAACAAACGAAGAGGCCCACGAAGTGTTTTACTATTCGGCCGCCATTGATGATTTAGATGCGATCCAACCTATTCCTGCAGGGCTGCGCATCATTGCTGGCGACCACACAACAATGCCGGGAGAAACACAAGACACGTCAATTGTGCGCTGGCATTGTCAAAGTTGGGAATCTAACGACCACAGCAACCCACGTTGGAGTGCCACCATCCCAGAATGTTTAGCACCAGATCGGGTGCGTATGGATGTGTTTTTCCCAAGCTGCTGGAATGGAATCGACCTAGATTCAGACGATCACAAGAGTCACATGGCATACCCGATAAAGGATTCAACAGGCGAGACTGTTTGCCCAGATACCCATCCAGTAGCCGTTGTTCGACCCACTTACCATTATGCATTTGGCGTACGGCCAGATGTATATGATCCAGTTGAACGCAGCAGTAAAGGATGGCGACTCGCATCTGATGGGTATGAGGTAACCGAGCAGAGTCACGGTGGACTGTCACTGCATGCCGATTGGTTTAACGGATGGCATCCGGCCGTTATGGAAGCGATCTTAGAAACCTGCATTCAGGGCAGATTTGACTGTCACAATGGAAACCTCGCGGATGGCTGGCGGCTGTCAGAAGCGAAAGAAGGCATACAAGAAGAGCCCGCAATCATCAATGACGGATTGGGAATGGGTTCCCATCATCACCAATCCTCGTCTATGCTGCCACTTGTTACGAATGCAAAACAAGGGAACTAATTGATATTCAATAAGGGGTGGATTAACCGCCCCTTATTTTGTCTTACCCCATTCTGTGATCAATGACTCTGATTTAGCGAACTAACAAAGATCTCTTGTTTTCATCCCACATGCGAATCACAACATCTTCAAGTTCGTTTGGATAGTCAAACTGGTATTTGCCAGCCAAACTCCGGCCGATTCTTCCCATTTCCTCCCGAATCGCTTCGATCGCAAGCACCGTTTCACCTGGCGTTCTCGATGGCATTCCAAACACCTGCCGCTGATCTTCACTAAGCGCATCACGTATCCCTTCGTGAATTTTGCCAATCACATGAATTGTAATACGGCCGCCAACATCTTTGCCCGTTACCTGCATCGTCCACGCCCTTAATAATGCAACCCGTTCAAAATAAAGGCCCACAAAAGGAGAACAGTCATATTTTCGGGCCAGCGCCTTCATCTGCTTATGGGTCGTAATCCAATAATCAACAAAAAACTGTCTAACCTGCGAACCGTTAATCGCATAAGTTAGCGAAGCGGCTGGGGTCGCAAAACCCTCTAGCATCTCTAGAAATTGTTTATTACGACAGCCGAGAATGACGACATTCGGCTCATGATTGGTTCGAGTTGTATCCTGCACATAAAAATCGACAATTGTGCCATCAGCCATTACCAAATGATGCAGCAATGCATGCTCCCCAAAGCGCATAAAGGAACTGCCACACACCTGTATCGGCAAATACAGATTCCAATCGGGCTTAACCCAGCGGCCGATTTGATCTGGCTCAACCGCGATGCGCAAGTCGATGTCACTAAACTGATCCCCTGTCCCAGAGGCAAGGCTCCCACCCACCCAAATCGCTTGGACCATTTCATCACTTGCGCATTTTTGGGCAATCTCTTGGATTAGTTGTGCGTGGGGGCCAGTTTCTAGTAGCCCAAGATTAATCTCCATCATATTATTTTCCCTGAGGATCTAAATCCTCTGCATACTTTTGATGACCACCTAAGTAAATCAAGGGCAAAACGGCCGAGTAAATAACCCCAACGGCCGTCATTGCAGCCTTGATCGAAAAGGCGCTGCCGATCCAACCAATGATCGGGCTTCCTACAATATTTCCGAAGGCATTTGATTGCCAATACATCGAGATTGTTGTGGCTCGAATAGCAGACGGTGTGTTTTGACTAATCCAAATGATCAGCAGCGGCCGGCCGGTATTTCGAAACGATTGGCTGATGCAAAAACTGGCAATCGCTAAGTAAAACCAACGGTTTAGCGCAAAAATTAGTGTAAAAACAATCATGCCTCCATAGAGCCAAAACAAAATGTTCGCAATTTGCTTGTTATCATTTGTTTTTAAATATCTACGAACAATTTCTGCCCCTAAGAACGAAAGTATCGCCGTAATCCCACTAATAATACTGAACCAAGCCACAGGGGAGAACGAACCAAATTCTGGGAAGTTAAAATTCTCTAGAATATGCGCTGCATTTAAACGATCAAAGCCACCTAAAGACAATCCGATTACGATCCCTACCCCCATAATGATGGCAAGGACCGGCCGGATTTTTAGCTGAATAACCCCTTCTTTAATGGGCGAAATCATTTTATGCCACAGAGATGGCTCACCTTCTTCTAAATGAGGGCTAAAGCCAACCTCTGTCATCATTAAAACAAGAAGAATGGCTAAACCCAAATAAATGACCGCACCAATAATGATGGGCCATTGCAACCCGTAGGTAACGATGAAGGCACCAACGGCAACCCCGCATAATGACATGATTTGTCTGATCTGAGCACCACGTAAATAAGCTTGCTGTGCCATTTGTTCGTCGACTTCGCCACCAATCCACGCTTCGGCCGCCCCACTGTAAAAAGTAAAGCCAAGCCCCCAAAGTAGCTGAGCCACCCATGCCGCTGGCAGGGTTGCCATTACCCCTTCTGCTAAAAAGCCCAAACCTGTCAAAACAATCCCAATCAGAACCGATAACCGGCGGCTATATAAATCTGCAACCATGCCGGTCGGTATTTCAAACAAAAATTGTACCGTCTCCAGAATCACCCCTAACGTAACCAGCTGGATTGGGTTAAGCCCTAAAACCGTTGTGTGGTAAACCAGTTCATAAGTGATGATGAGCGAAAAAGCAAAGGCGGTCACACCTCGCATGACTAAATACACCAAAAAAGGTTGAGGCTTTTGGATTTTGGCCCCCAAAATGTTTTTCGCTACCTTTTTTGGGAAATTTCCCATCTTTTGAAATCTTGTTAGTTAATAAACAATTGCCGTCTACATCGGCATGTTTTTATCGTGCATCATGAATTTTTCTGAGCGTTCAACGGCATAATCAAGCGCACGACCCTTTCAAAAAACAGGTAATTCCAAGCCCAATTGGTCAGTACCCCTAACCTGTTTCTAAATCCGATCAAAAAGAATAGATGGATAAAGAGCCAAATAAGCCACGCGAAAAAGCCGGTGAAATACCGGCCACCTATATTGGCGACAGCCGCATTCCGGCCGATGGTAGCCATCATCCCTTTGTCATAATACCGAAAGTTGGTCAGTGGATTAGAGCCGATGAGCGCCATCACATTTTCGGCCGCTGTTTCACCACTCTGCATAGCCACTTGGGCCGTATTAATGAGTGGCTTCCCATCTTGTTCAAATCGAATCAGGTCGCCCACCACAAACATCTCTGGGTATTCTTGGCTCTGTAACGTCTCCAGCACTTCAAACTGACTGCCACGCGTTAGTTCAGCTCCGGCCGATTTCACTACAGGCTGCCCCTGAATTCCGGCCGCCCACAGCACTGTGTCTGTCAATAGCGGATCACTATCAGCAATTTTGACACAATCTTCTTCAACTGATTCAACCCGCGTATTCAAGCGCACATCAACCCCGATTTTGGTTAGGCGCTCAACCGTATACCCATCCTTGTCGATGCCGGTTAAGAGCTGTGGCCCAGCTTCAATTAGAATGACTCGGGTCAAATTCTTTAGATCTAATCGTGGATAATCTTTTTCAAGCGGCTGGTAGATTAGTTCAGCCAATGCCCCAGCATATTCAACGCCGGTTGCCCCACCACCAACGATGGCGAAGGTCAACATCTGCCTTTGTTTGGCAGGGTCAGGCTCATTGGCGGCCGCTTCAATTTTGCTCAAAATATGGTTGCGCATTTGCACAGCTTCATCGATTGATTTGAGCGTAAAACAATGTTCTTCGGCCCCAGGGACGCCAAAAAAGGCGGTTGTACTGCCTAATGCCAAGATGAGGTAATCATAATCGATTGGCTCCCCGTCAACTGAAACTGTTTTGTCGGCCGGGGTAATCGCCGTGACCGCCCCCATCCTAAAGTTGAGATTGGCTTGATCACGAATCAAATAGCGCACCGGTTGAGCAATGCGTTCAGGCTCAAGTTCGGCCGCAGCCACTTGATACAGCAACGGCAAAAATGTGTGATAGTTGTTTTTATCTATCAGCAGAATATCAACCGCTTCTTTCGCCAAGCGACGTGCAGCCCATAAGCCCCCAAACCCTGCCCCTAAAATAACGACCTTCGGTTTACTAGCCATTTCATTCCTCTGCCCCTTTCAAAGGGCTATTGTGAAATTATTCACAATAAGTATACATTAAAACATAAACTTTCAAACAGCAGAACTTATGCAAATAAAACAGGTGCAAGCCAGAGTCTTGCACCTGCCAATAATTGCCAAGCACTCAGGTGGTTGAGCCGAGCCACCCCATCGAGCAAAATGATTAAACTGACCGAAGTTTTCGGTCAGTATTGACCACTAACCTATTAGACACTAACAGATTGCGTCATGAACGCACGGGGTGAGATTTTGAAAACGATTGGAAAATTACTGAGTCTTGTTTATATCGGCACGCTACTACTTATTTTAGGCCTAGACCAAACAAGTCGTGATGCATATCCGTTTTTTGCACTTTTAACGACTTTCTCTATTTTTTTATTTACCCCTCTGCTCGTCGTCGGGGCCTTCTGGCTTTACAGCCGATCACGTGTCGCCTTGGCGGTATTTGTTGTCGGGATAGGGCTTTTGCTTGCAGCGCATCCTATCTTTCCACAGAAGACGTTTGGGCTGAGACAGGCATCGGCCGAAGAAGCTGTGCAGTTGGAAGCGATGGCGTTTAACACCGGCTGGACGGTGACCCCACCAAGGCAGTTAGCCAGTGTACTGGCACAACAATCGGCCGATTTCATCGTGATGCCGGAGGTCTCGCACGGGCAGATTAGAGCCTATGAACGTAGACTGAAAGATATTTATCCATACCAAGTTTTTGACTCAAACGGTGTTGGAGCAGGCTTGATTAGCAAACATCCGATTGAAAGTTATGAGTGGCTAACACCAGAATCAGGTCGGCCGATGTTACATGCGACGGTCGACTGGAACGGGCAGCTCGTGCATGTGTTTACCGTGCATCTTGTTTGGCCGAATATCAACTGGCACGACTCAACCGGGATTCCAATTGGGCTAAACGAATATTATCAAGCTCGCCAGATCGACTTTCTATTGAATCAAGCACGTGCAGTAGACGGGCCTGTCTTGCTGATGGGCGATTACAATATGAGCGATCAGTCGCACACTTATAAGATTTTGAGCGAAGAATATGGGGATGCGTTTCGGGATGGGGGCTGGGGGTTTGGCTTTACGTTCCCAAACTCAATGCACATCAAAGGGCAAAAGGTTGAAGTACCATTGGTTCGTATCGATTATATTTTTTACTCGGACCACTTTGAGATTGTCGGTGCCGATGTCGATTGTATCGAGAATCGTTCGGACCATTGTGCTTTGAAAGCGGTATTTCAGTAAACGACTATAAACGGGCGTTGGAAAATCAGCAGCGGCCGATCATGAAATCAGTCTGGCCGGACAAGACCCTGACGCCAAGCAAAAACAACCGCTTGCGTACGATCATCGACATCAAGCTTGCTCAGAATATTGGTTACATGGTTCCGTACAGTTCCTTCGGCTAAATGCAGGCGATCACCAATGCCACTGTTCGTCAGCCCAGTCGCCATCAGCTTCAGGATAGTTAGTTCCCGATCCGTCAGCCCCAGCTCGTCTAAAGACGAAGACTGGATTGGAACACCCGACTGAATATAGCTGAACAGCTTACCCGCCACGGCCGGGTCTACCGGCCGCTCTCCGGCAACTGTCCCTTCAATCGCACTAATAATCTCTTCACGCCCTGCATCTTTTAACAGATAGCCATTGGCCCCTGCCCGCACCGCATCAATAATCCAATCGTCTTCGTCATAGGTTGTTAGGATGACGATGTGCGTTGCAGGGAACTGCTCTTTGATCGCTTTGGTCGCCTGCACCCCGTTCATACGAGGCATTTTGAGGTCCATGAGCACCACGTCCGGCCGGTGTTGGCCGACCATATCAAGTGCTTCGTAGCCGTCGCTGGCGGTGCCGATCACGTCGAGGTTCGGCCGAGCCCCCACCATGACAGAAAGGCCGTCACAAATTATCGCTTGGTCATCTACGATGAGAACTTTGATATTTTCCATTTCGAGGGGCCTCATAAATTAACACTTAACTGTACCGTTGTGCCTTCATTTGGCTGGCTTTTAAACGTTAAATCACCACCGATGAGTCGGGCTCGTTCCTGCATGCCGGTCAGTCCATAACGGCCGTCCGGCTTATTGTTTGGATCAAACCCTAACCCATCGTCCTTAATTTCAAGATTGAGCTGGCTGCCTCGCCGATTCAACGACAGATCAACCCGTCTGGCCTGAGCATGGCGCACAATATTGTTGAATGCCTCTTCTGAGATACGATAAATCTGCTGTTCAGTTTCAGATGGAATACTTTCAAATTCAAGCGGCATAGCGATTTGAATCTGAAATCCACCCCGCTCAGCCGCCTGCTGAGCCAAGCGACGCAAAGCGGTCGCCAACCCAAACTCCTCAATCGGTTGGGCACGTAGTTCACCCAAGGCTCGCCGCGCCTCGTTTAGACCATCACGCGTCAGATTTTGCATTTGGGTCACACGTGCTTTTGCGGCCGAAGGATCGGTTTCCATGATCGCTTCAAGCGCTTTGAGCTGGATGCTGACCGCACTCAGCGTATGCGAAAGCGTATCGTGCAGTTCCCGTGCCAGCCGATTCCGCTCACGGGTAATCGTCAACTCTTCCATCGATGTGGTGAGACGGGTGAGCTCCGCATTTTTGATCGCTAGCTCTTGGCGCTGCTCACGCTGCTGCGTCGTTATCCGGCTAATGATAAAACCAACAATCAGATACAAAATTAGACGAACAGCACCTTGCTGCAAATGTTGACGAGGGAGGCCGCTATAAAAAGCGCGCGGTGGCAATGATAACAATAGGGGAATAATGACACTCCCGGCCGTAAATGCCGCCACAAGCCGAATCCCATATTGTAGGCTGACAAGCAGTAGCGGAAGAATGAGCCACAAATGGAGCCGAGCAGGTCCTAATTCAGTATCGGCAAGCGGCACCCTGTAGGCGGCAAAGAGCCATGATGCGGCCGCATCTCCTAAGATGGGACCGGCCGAAACAAGAATCAAAGCGATAGGCAAAAATCGATGCCCCAACCGCACTTGGAGTTTGCGCCTATAGAGAATCAGGAGCAGCAGCCCAAAAAATAGCCAGTTAAATACAACAAAAAGATCGGGTGGCATTTTGCTAACCGTATCGCACAAAGCGAGCGTATAGATTCCCCACAAGATCAGGGTTGCCCAACGCAGGATCTGCAAAATGCCCGGCTCAATCAAATGGCCAGGATCGATATCAGGGAGGTCTGTTTGCGCGTCTGACTCGCTTTTTTCGCTGACAGTTAAGTTCATCTTTGCCCATTATACCGAGAGGTACGGGCCAGCCATATGCAAATCTGCACAATCGGCCGTGAGAATCTGCATAAATCACCTGCAAAGCCGCATGGTAGCCACTGAGTATAGACACTTCTGCAAAAATCGATCCCGATCTAAGCTGGTAAACGTTGATGCAAATCGCAGTTTTCTACAGATAGAAACGAATAAATGGAGACCGGTTATGACTCGCAAGATTATTTTTAGTTTGATGTTTTTATTGGCATTTTTGATGATGGGGTGTGAAAAGCAGTCCCACACCGTTAGATACGAAATTGATGGGACCGCCCCGACAATTGGTACAAATTACAAAAATGGAACCAACGGAAATGAATCGGCCGATGTGTCGGCCGGTTGGTCAAAAGAGTTCACAGTTGAGTCTTACTATCACCTCCATTTGGCAGTGACGACAAAAAATTCTAGCGGCAGCGCAACGTGTCGAATCTATGTCGATGGGGAGCTAGCGGCCGAAGCCACGGCGACAGGACAGTTTAAGCGCGCGGCTTGTAACAATTTGCCGGTGCCAGCCACCCCTGTGCCACAACAGTAAATGGGGCACGAGCAAGAGTAGGTAAAAACTCAAATTTTGTTAATGGTTAGATTTGAAGCTGAAAGCTACCAACCGATAGCGTTCAGCAAAAAAGAGGTTCTCATGTTTGGTATTGCAGACGTTTATACAGTTTTCTTTTTAGTGTTAGGCATTTTGATCGCTTTCCCCGGAATGATGTCACTCATTATTTTCGGGTTACCCAAATTGGCCAACCGATCCAAAATTCGGATCGAACAAACGCCGATAGCCAGTTTTCTGGTGGGTCTACCCATCGTGGGAATTGGCGGCACGATGGCGGCCGGATTAATGGGTGGCGGCGGGCCGCTGGCCGCGATGGGCGTCACCGTTGCGGTTGTTTTGGCGCTGCTCAGTTTGGCAGGTGCGGCCGGGATGGTGCTGCTCATCGGCCGACGAATGTTTGGTGAAACCGCTACTGTCCCGCTCAAACCGGTGCTGATGGGGGCCTTGGCTTATGAATTAGCCGCCCTCTTCCCCATCATCGGCTGGGTCTTTTTTCTCCCCATCCTGTTTGTACTCACAACAGGCGCCGGATTATTTGCGCTTGTTCGGTGGATGCCAAGAACAACTGCTGCTCCTGAACCGATTCTTCGAGTTCAAGTAGCTCCAGACCCCCAGTAAATCTTATGGTTACTCGAAGAAATTTTATTCAAATGGCTCTGGCTGGTTCAGCCATGGCGGCGAGCGGCTGCAGCGTTATCGGCAAACAGATGGCGGTCCAAAAGCTCCCGGCCGACGTTCAGATTGCAGCGGGGGCGACGCCCGACCCACTCTGGCGCTTGCTCAATCGGGGTGGCTATGGCCCTCGGCCGGGTGATGTCGCCAAGGCTCGTGAGATGGGATTTGAACAGTGGCTTGACTGGCAACTCCAGCCAGATGACATCCCAGACACAGCGGCCGACCTCATCGTTTCCGGACTGTCACTTTACAACACAGACATCAATTACATGCTCGGCTTTGACCCTGATGATGGGTACCGTGATCTGATCTGGGCGACGATTGCGCGCCAACTTTACTCAGAACGTCAGCTGTTTGAAGCGATGGTCGAATTCTGGTCAGACCATTTCACGATCTATGCCAAAACCAATCAGAAGATTATCTTTTTCAAGATTATCGATGACCGTGAGGTGATCCGGCCGAATGCGTTGGGCAACTTCCGCCAACTGCTACACGCTTCGGTGCGCAGTCCCGCGATGTTGATCTACCTCAACAACGTACGTAACTTTGCTGATCATCCCAACGAAAATTATGCCCGTGAACTAATGGAGCTACACACGTTGGGGGTATTTGGCGGCTATGACCAAGATGATGTGATGAATGTGGCCCGTATTCTGAGCGGCCTGACAGTGAAACAAAAAGGGTTGAGTCCAGGGCAAACGACATTTAGAAATCAACATCACGACGATGAAGAAAAGGTGGTGATTGGCCAAAGTTATCCGGCCGGGATGGGGGAGCAAGAGATTGCCACGTTGGTCGATTTCTTGGTCGATCAACCAGCCACTGCCGACCACATCGCAACGAAATTGGTACGCCGCTTTGTGGCCGACGATCCTCCGGCCGATCTTATCGCCGAAGTCGCTCAAGTTTTCCGTGAAACTGATGGGGAAATCCGGCCGATGCTGCGTACCATATTTTTAAGCGAAGCATTTAAAACAGCTCCCCCAAAGCTCAAACGGCCGGTGCATTACATCGTTTCGTCATTGCGGGCCTTAAATCTAAATGCTCGTTTGAGTCGCGATTTATACAGTCGGTTTGAAGGGATGGGGCAAGTGCCATTTATGTGGCCCACGCCAGACGGATATCCAGATGTCGCAGATGCTTGGGCCAGCAACCAATTGAATCGTTGGAATTACGCCAGCGACTTGGTCAATGACAGCTTGGGTGGCGTAAGTTTTGATCCGGCCGACCTCGCCCAATATGCCAACAGCGGCCAACCCGGAGATCAAATCGACCTGTACGCCACATTGCTTTTGGGAAAGCAGCTGCCTACGGCCGAACGGAGCCAGTTGATCGACTACATAAACGTTGGGGATTCAAAGCAAGAAGAATTAGCCCGCTTACGTGAGGCGATTGGATTGATGATTGCAAGGCCAGATTTTCAGCTAATGTAGCAAGGACTTTTACCATGACAAAAACACATTGTTCAGGATATGAAAAAATTTCTCGCCGAGAGTTTCTCGGCAACAGCATGTTTAGCGCGGCTGGGCTGATGCTAGGCCAATCGATCACCCCCCTGCCTGCATGGATGCCAAAAATCACTCTGGCAGACCAGAATACTGGGCCACGGGGTGACACGCTGGTATGTGTCTTTTTACGGGGCGGGGCAGATGGGTTAAACATCGTTGTACCGCACGGAGACGATGCTTATTATGATCAGCGACCGACGATTGCGATCGCCAGACCGGATGATGTTTCGGCCGGAAATGGGAATAAGACGATTGATCTGAACGGCTTTTTTGGACTGCATCCCGCTTTGGCCCCGCTGCATGATATTTATTCAGCCGGAGATATGGCCTTTGTTCAGGCGACCGGCTCACCCGATGAAACCCGCTCCCATTTTGAAGCGATGGATTTGATGGAACGTGGTGCGATCCCCGGCGAGCATTCTGGCTGGCTGGCCCGCCATCTGGGCACACTTGATACGGGTAACAACTCCGCATTACGTGCGATTGCAGTTGGGGAGATTCTGCCGCAATCGCTGTCAGGCCAGCTGTCGGCAACAGCTCTATCATCAGTGGCGGATTACCACTTACACGGCCGCAAAGAGTCGGCCGGAGAGCTGGCAAAAATGCTGCAACAAATCTATCAGCAGGAGCAAAATGAGCTTCTGCGAGCAGCGGCCGCCCAAACGTTTGATGCGCTTGAGGTCATGCGCAAAATTGGCCGCGAGCCGCAACCACCTCGCGGCCGTGCGTATGGTGACAGCGGCTTCGGTAAAGCGATGCAAACTGTCGCTCAGCTCATCCATGCAGAGGCAGGGGTAGAGGTGGCTTGTGTTGATTTAGGTGGCTGGGACACGCATGTTGCTCAGGGTGGAGCGGAGGGCTTGATGGCTCGTAATCTGGCAAAATTGAGCCAGGGGCTGGCGGCATTTTATGAAGATTTAGGTGACAAAGCTGGCACAGTAACGGTGATGGTGATGTCAGAGTTCGGCCGACGCATCCACGAAAATGCTGGAGCAGGTACCGATCATGGTCATGGCAACATGATGATGCTGATGGGTGGCGGCGTTAACGGCAAGCAAGTGCATGCGAAATGGCCCGGGGTGCATCCTGATGTGCAGGAAGGGCCAGGAGATTTGGTGATCACAACTGATTATCGAGATGTTTTGGGAGAGGCTTTGCGTAAGCGTATGAACAACCAATCGATTGATCAGATATTTGCCGGGTATACGGTTCAAGAAAACGGGCTTTTTGCAGGGTGACCGGCTGTTGTGGGTTGAGGAGCAAGATTTCTGCCCAAGCATCTGCTTTCTCAACCCACCCATTTTAAAGTTAATGGACAAGCCGAACGGTGGCGAAACCCAGCATCTGTATGATAAACTGTTGTTCCAAAAAGCGGTTGTGGGGCTACACAGGCTGTTTGAACATTTAAAATGGTGGAACACAATGAAATTCGATTGGGATCTCGACGAAGAAGCTGAAGCTAAGTTTCAACAAAGGGAAGCGGACGAAAAGAAGCCACGCAAGATAAGGTGGCGACTGCTTTTCGCAGGGTTCTTATTTGCGGCGTCCATTGCTGGAGCCGGCTGGTGGCGCATTACGCAATACGATGGGGAGACTCAGGCGTTTTTACAGGCGGCCGTAGATCGACAAGTCGATGCGGTTAGCAGTCGAGATGGAGACCTATATTTCACCAATTACTCGGGAACCCCAGCCAACACTTATTCTCAACTCCATCCGTACCAAGTTCAATTTTGGATGAATCAGCCTGAAATTGTTGATTTCGAACTATTTGAAAATGAGATTTGGGCGCAGGCAGAGTGGATTTCGGCCGAAAATGAGCGCCTTTATCGCACGCTATTTTTCACTGACATCGATGCATCGGTTCGCCTACAAATCGGTTCAAACCGCTATTGGCAAACCTACTACGGTGCAGAGTTAAGTCACGGCGAGCTTATTATTTCAGAGCGTGACCGGCCGTTCGAACAAGCAATTAGTGCCAGAATTAATCCTGTTTTAGAGGCTTATTGCCGTGACAATCAACTGCCGGATGCTTGTTCAGATATCAAAATTAGTGTGGGGCCGTTCACATTTTTACCCGTGGATGAGTTTGAATTTGTTTCACCCAGACTCTATGGCCTGACGGCCGAGGGTGAGATTCCAGAAAGCTATTGGGTCTATTTTGATAACCATCTGCAAGATTTAATTCTTGACACAACGATTCACTTTGGGGTGCCGCAATCATTGGAAATCAAGTTTCAGGTGCTGGTTGATCAGTTTGAGCAAAGCGATCATGGCCGAAACATACAGGTTGAACTAGTACCGTATGACATCGGCACGGCCGACTATGTCGAACTCCTCAAGATGGTTGATGGGCTGTTTTTCGAACCAACATTAGACGTCGTCACGTCAGGCGCCATCCAACCGGTTAACTTCTTGGCTGAAGGGAAACATCTCGATTTCTACCCACAACATTGGGCCAGCGCATGGTGGCAAGATCACATGTGGTTTCTGCCGATAGATGGGGAGATGTTCTTTATTTCGTACGATGCCTCTTATGCCAGCGATGCGAATAATCCACAGAAACAGTATCCGGACTGGAACTGGGATGAGTTTGCACATGTGATGGATGTCTATTCTGAACAGCAAGGGCTAACTTGGGGCGTCGTGTCGCCTAATCCAAATATTTTGCTATCCAAAGCGTATAACAGTGACAACCGCTGCCCTGACAATGCGTTTCCCATTCACTGCTCAATTGAGCTCTCAACGGCCGCAGTGGAAGACGCCTTGGGCTTTTATAGTCAAAACAGCCATCAAATTTCGATTCCTCCGGCCGGCACCTTTGCAGACCAATGGAATCACTTTGTAACCCAAGCATCGGTCTCATCTGGTTTTTCAGGGATGTGGGTCTCACGGCCGCAATTTTTCGAGCATGATCGCTCAACACGCAATTCAGTTGTGCAGCAGTTTCCTAAATCAGATCATTCACCCGCTATCTCCCCATTGATTGTGCGCGGAGGTGCAGTCAGCAGCTTCTCAGATTACCCGGTAAGCACATGGACGTTTATTGAATGGCTGAGCAAGGAACACATCACAATGGCGGAGCGTACGGTACCTGCCCGGCCACAGACTGTATCTAACATCGGTTTCTGGGATCATTTACCAAATGATTTACGGATCTTAATGCAGGAGTCCTTTATAACCTCACGGCCGGTACGCTTAGGCGACCCGGAATATTTCCGGCCGGAGATTTTAGACGCCGTTGCTTCTGGCTCACAAAGCCCAACGATAGCAGCTCGTGTCGGCCGACCCCAAAATTGGTTTGGCGCATTTTTTGATGAAGCCCAAATTGCAAACTAGTGTGACCCATGACAGATGGCTTAAACGGTCAAACTAAAATTGATGGGGTCATGTATTTTGCAGAAGAGCCACTTAAACTACTTGAATGGTACGCTGAGCTGTTCTCAGTCAAAGTGAGCCACATCGAGGCCATCCAGTTCTCATATCTAGATATTAATGGCTACATCGTTGAAGTGCACCCGGCCGATGGGAAAAATAAAGCTGGCAAAAATGGGCAAGTCACCTATTGGCGAGTCGCTGAATTTGACACCTTTATCAACAAAGCCATGGATATGGGGGCGTCTATATATCGCGGACCTATGAAGATTGAAAACGATCAGCAAATGGGGCAGCTCATCGACCCATCAGGCAATTTGATTGGGATAAGGGGCTAAGGCTAACCTGCAATTATTTTTAAAAGCGGCTGTTTCAAGTTTTTACCGCTAGCCAGCACGTGGACGACCGGTTCTGGCTTAAAGGCTTTTCCCTCAGGAATCCGGCAAACTTGCCCCCCAGCTTCACGCACCAATACGATTCCGGCCGCTACATCGTAGATGCCAAGCTTAAACTCCCAATAACCGTCTAGACGCCCGGCCGCTACATAGGCCATGTCTAAAGCGGCGGCTCCCATCCGGCGTAAACCACGACACTGCTTTACCATACGGCCGACTTGATCTAAATTATCAAGCTCGCTGGTAGCCCGATCATAGGGAAAGCCGGTAGCCAATAGCGCCTGGCCAACTTCATCGGTTTTTGATGCTTTTAGCTTTTGCACACGCCCATCGCTAGATGTCAGAGTGGCTCCATGCCCTGTTGCACCGGAAAAAAGCTCGCCGCTCATCGGATTAAAAACCACACCGACTTCCGGCCGATCATACGCATACATCGCAATCGAAACGCAAAAATGAGGGACACCATGGGCGAAATTTGTCGTCCCATCTATCGGGTCAACGTACCAAACGTTCGCACTTTCACCAGCGTCAGCCCCTTGCTCCTCACCCACAATACGGTGATCTGGAAATGCGGCATTCAGCCGCTCACGAATGAGCACTTCGGCCGCGTGGTCAAATTCTGTCACCAAATCAATAGAGCTACTTTTCAAACTCAGTGATTTTTCTGATTCAAATCCTTTTTTGATTAAGCCCCCAGCTTCCCGTGCAATAGTTTCCGCAATTTTCAAAATGTCAGGTGTATTCATACTTGGATTATAGCAAGTTCAGCCAGTAAGCATGGTTTCACTAGACCACCTAACTTAAAGACTCGCACATGGTACCGATTTTCAAGCGATGAGGCGATTTTAATCTGAATGATTTATATTTTAGATTGCTCAACATCCAAGAGTTTGTTTGAAAAACTTCCATTTTTTCTTTAAATCACTATGATTGAGCATCGATACATTAAGTTAAGGTTCTAAACATGAGTAACAACATCGTCATTTCAGCATTATATAAATTTGTGGCTTTGCCCAACTATAAAGAAATTCAGCCTGTTATCCTTGAATTTTTTGAGCAGCATGGGGTGCGAGGCACTGTCCTCTTGGCGTCCGAGGGGATTAACGGCACGATTGCTGGCACACGCGAAGGGATGGATGCCGCCTTGGCACACTTGCGTTCATACCCTGAATTGGCGGACCTTGAGCACAAAGAATCACGAGCTGATGAAATTCCATTCCACCGTCTAAAAGTTCGTTTGAAAAAAGAGATTGTGGCGATTGGTTTGGATCATATCGACCCAACCGCGAAAGTTGGAACTTATGTATCGGCCGAAGAGTGGAACGACCTGATCTCTGACCCAGACGTAACGTTAATCGATACTCGTAACGAATATGAGTACGGAGTCGGCACATTTCAAGGGGCGATCAATCCACATACTTACGCATTTCGGCAGTTCCCTGACTATGTCGAAAAGAATCTTGACCCTGCAAAAAACAAAAAAGTTGCGATGTTCTGCACAGGTGGCATTCGCTGTGAAAAAGCCTCTTCTCTAATGCTCGAGATGGGTTTTGAAGAGGTCTATCACCTTAAAGGCGGTATTTTAAAATATTTAGAAAAGGTGCCAAAAGAAGAAAGCATGTGGGATGGAGAGTGCTTTGTCTTCGATGATCGTGTCACCGTCAATCATGATCTGCTCCCTGGCGAACATGAGATGTGTTTTGCTTGTAAGCGGCCACTTTCACCTGAAGAGTTAGCTCACCAAGATTACCATATCGGTGTGTCATGCCAGCATTGCATTGACGATGTTTCACCAGCGCAAAGAGCCGCTTTTGAAGAGCGACAAAAACAGGTAGAGCTGGCCCGCAAACGGGGCGACAAGCATATCGGCAAAAAGATGGAACAGTGAGTAGCCTACAAAAATTGTCAGCTTTTTAAAAATCTAACGCCTACCTACTGAATTGGCCTACACACGTAACGGATCCAACTCACATGTGTTCTATATTATTAAGCGGACTTCAATCCGCTTCTTTCGGTTGGGCATTGTGATGCCCACAGATTTAACCAGAGGAAAAATTATGGATATCGTACTTAATATTTTACAAGGGCTCGTTGGGCTTGCCTTTTTGGTGGCCGGAGGCATGAAAGTTGCCATGTCAAAAGCAAAGCTTGCTGAAAATGGGGACAGCATGGCTTGGACTGAAGATTTTGCTGAAAACCAGATCAAAATGATTGGTGGAGCAGAAGCATTGGGCGGATTGGCTCTTTTGATTTCACTGTTTGTCAGTTCACAAATTGCGCTGTTACTCGGTGGTTTGGCTGGGATTTGCCTCGCAATCTTAATGGGTGGAGCAGTTTACACCCACATTAAACGCAACGAAACGGGGATGGCCGCATTGGCTCCCAGTGCTGTGTTAGGCGTGTTGGCACTCATTATCGGTATTTCTCTTTTCTAATTTTCTAACTGATTTCTGAAAAGAAAGTACCCCTATAAGCTATAAAAAAGCGGCCGATGATTTAAACAATCATCGGCCGCTTTTTTATTTAACCGTTGTGCCCATCGCTTCTTACCATCGCTTCCTAGAAGGAAGATGATCTATGCATGCGGCACCAAAAGTCGAGCTGACTACCGACCTAATTTACGCTGCTCAAGTTCGGCCGCCATTTGGCGAGGGCCTTGCCCGAAAAAAAGGATGATTGTGCTAATCGACCCCATCAGCAAAATAAAAACCATCGGCCCTCCCCACGAATCGACAAAGATCCAAGCTAAAAAGCCTAATCCAAAAAGGATCAGCGCCACAGTTTGGATAATATTCCACGTTTTAACTTTTTGTTTCAGTTCTTGATCACTTAGATTTGAATAGTCAGACATCGCTTTCTCCAGTTCCTAATTGATAGATTGTGCATATATGCAGAAGAATATACACCTTAAAATAGGTAAGGGTGGCCGTCAATTGGGGCAAATGCGGTTTTTATAGAGGGCTAAATTTGGTGCACGCTGCATCAGATATCTGCATAAGCCGCCAGACTAAACGGTAGCGGCCGAAAAATCTACTTCCCTCGTTAGAATAAGGCTTTGACTGAAACCTCTTAAACTCCTAACTTAGAATTTAAATCAACGTTAAACTCGTGGGATGTCTAGTCCTCGAACTGAATTTATCCAAGGCGCTAAGGATATTTCCCCAATTTTATTTGGGGTTGCTCCATTTGGCCTTATTTCTGGCATTACGGCCGTAGCCGCCGGATTAACGGCGGTCCAAGCGATAGGGATGGGGTTTATCGTTGTAGCTGGCGCCTCACAGCTGGCCGCTTTAGAGCTACTCCAAAGTGGTGGTGCTTTTGGCATCATCGTTTTGACCGTTGCAATTATCAACCTGCGCCATCTGATGTATAGCGCCGGTCTGGCCCCTCATTTCCGCAACTTACCTATGGGATGGCGCCTCTTCTTACCATACTTAATGGTTGATCAGGTTTTTATTTTGGCGTCGATCCGGTTCAACAAAGAGCCAGAGATGAAGCACAAACGCTGGTATTACTTGGGTCTGGCAACAGCGATTCTAACGACATGGCACACCACAGCGATTTTGGGCGTTTTAGTCGGGGCTCAGCTCCCAGCCTCATGGTCGCTTGATTTTACGATTCCGCTCATGTTTTTGTTTTTTATCTTTCCAACCATCACAGATCGGCCGACCCTAGTCGCTGCGATTTCGGCCGGAATTATGGCCATTGTTTTACGCCCTTTGCCTCTGAATTTAGGCTTTATATCGGCCGCTCTTATCGGTGTAGCCGTCGCTGTTGTTTGGGAACAGATAAAACCATCTAAGCACCCTCAAACTGAAACAGAACTCGAGGGAACATCAAATGAGTAACACATTTATTTGGGCCATGATCATATGCATGGGGCTAGTCACCTATGCAGAAAGAGCCTCTTTTGTCCTCTTGTTGGGAGACAAGAAATTTCCGTCATGGTTAGAGGAAGCATTGCGCTACGTCCCCCCGGCCGTTCTTTCAGCCCTCGTCGTTCCAGCATTTTTATATCGTGATCAAATTCTCGATATTTCGTTGGGCAACTTTAGGCTACTGGCAGGCTTAGCGGCCGCTTTGGCCGCATGGTGGACCAAAAATGTCATCGTGACGATTTCAGTTGGGATGATCTGTTTATGGCTGTTGCAGTATTTTAACTAAATAGGTGGTTTGTTGGTTCGTTGGATGGCGGGGCATGCTCTCAACCCACTATCTAACAAACCAACAATCAAACCAACTATGACCGCAGGTAAGATGCCCCATTCACATCGACAATACAGCCGGTTAAAAATTCAGTGCCACCAGCCGCCAAGAACATCACTGTGCGAGCAATCTCTTCCGGTTTAGCCACCCGATTCAAGGGGCTTTGACTGCGCAAGTCGTCCCCTCGTTCCCCCTCCAAAATACTTTTTGCCATATCAGTTTCCACAAAGCCAGGAGCCACCGTGTGGATAAAAATATTGTGCGGAGCCAGCTTTTTCGCCAATGACTGCCCCATCGCATTCATGCCTGCTTTGCTCGCACCATAGGCCGGACTTTCTGGCTCGCCTCGAAACGCACCACGAGAAGACACATTGACGACCCGGCCGCCACCCTGCTTCGCCATATGCTGGCTACATAGGTAGATGAGGTTTGCCGGTCCAACTAAGTTCACCGCCAACACATCTTGCCAAGCAGACTGCCAGTCTGCAAAGCTTGTATCAAGCGCCGGATGGTCGATAAAAATGCCTGCGTTGTTGACGAGCACATCGACTCGACCATAAGTATCGATGATCGTACCCACAAGTGACTCAAGATCGGCCGGATTCGCCATGTCCGCCTGTACGGCGATATGCCCTTCACCAGCCAAACTAGCCAGCGTTTCATCGGCCGAAGCTTTGTCAGACCGATAGTTAATCACGACCTTTGCCCCCGCTTCCGCCATCATTTTACTAATCTCTTTGCCAATACCGCGTGATCCGCCGGTGACGAGTGCCACCTGATTTTCAAAGTTAAATTTCATAACCACCTCTCCTTTTCGTGAACTAAAAAAAAGACCATCTTTTCAGATGGTCATATACATTTAATTATTATCACTCGAATTTTCAATTGGGAACAGCCTTAACCCATCCCTTGGAAAATCGGGACTTCCTTCTCAATTTGCTCGGCAAACTCATCTTCCGCGACATCTAAATCATAATCCGTCTGTAAACCCAACCAAAATTGGACTGAGTTACCAAAAAATCGCGAGAGGCACAACGCAGTATCGGCCGTAATGCGCCGCTTACCCAGCACAATTTCATTGATGCGGCGCGCTGGCACACGTAGCTGAAGAGCCAACTTTTTTTGGCTCATACTTAAAGGCTTGAGAAACTCTTCCAACAGAATTTCACCCGGATGTATATAGCGCCCTTCCATTTACCGCTCCTTTTCATAAAATCTCATAATGCTTATTCGGTGGGTAAACAATCATGCAAAAATTCTAAATCACCACCATTAATTCGATATTGATCCTTTACTTCATTAGCCATTTGCTTTTGAATGTCTTCATAAACTTGCACATAAAGCGCAACATCCGCTTTTTGACCAGGTAAAAGCTCTTTTGTTGTTACATTATCAATAACAGCCATACTTCCAAAGATAGCACTGATAATTCCAGTATTCACCAATGTCAAAACTAAATCTTTCTCCAAAGTTGTTAACCCTCTAAAAAAAATTCTGGCTTGCTTAACTTCTTCTGACAAGAAATGATCAGATTTATGATCTTGATCAAGCATATTCTTGATATCTCTCTTTACTCCATCAACTGCTCGATCAATGATCCTCTCCATAAAAGCTTTTTGAGCTATTTGGTTGTTTATTTCCATTGTGAGTTACTCACCCATCGGGACCCAGACATTCTTCACCTGCGACGCCTCACGCAAAAACGCCTCTCCGGCCGCCTGTTCTTCATCTAGCCAATCGACTTTCCGGCCGTAGCTGACCCACGTCCGCTTCATATTTCCGGCCGACATCGCCTCAACCTGCAAACTTCCGGCCGCATCGCCGAAATACCACATCGCATCAACATCATCGTGTTCAGCCAACGTCTTCGTTAGATGATCCCGGCCGCCCGTCACAATATTCACGACTCCGCCTGGCAAATCAGACGTATCTAAAATCTGGTAAAAGTCAGTTGCGCTGAGCGGATGGGTTTCTGACGGAATGACGACGGTCGTGTTTCCTTTGCAAATTGCAGGAGCCAACAGTGAAACAAATCCCAACAACGGATGTTCATCTGGGCAGGCGATCCCGATCACGCCTACAGGCTCATTCAGCGAGACAACCAATCCGTACAACGTTGTTTCTTGAACACTGCCACCGTGTTTATCAGCATAAGCCGCATAGGTAAACAGTCTCGAAATCGAGGCTTCAACCTCTTCTAGGCCGGATTTCTGGCTTCGGCCGGTCATTTTAGCGATCAAGCCTGCAAATTCACCGGCCCGTGCGGCCAAGTTCTCCGCCATGTAAAACAGAATCTGCGCCCGATTGTGAGGGGTGCGATCAGCCCATCCTTTCGCTTTGTGGGCCGCTTCGACCGCGTTCCGAATATCTTTGCGGTTGCCATCACCCGCCCGGCCGACAAGTTCCCCTTTTGGACCCTTCACCGGATACATGTAATGGCCATCCGGCCGCGCCTGCTTCCCGCCAATGTAGAGTTTCGCTGTGCGGTCAACAAGGCCATTTGCAGATGTTGTTCCTGTTCCCGGGCGGCCGTAGCTGCGTGCACCCCAATCTTCTAAACTGGCCGGATCAATTTCAGGCTTAGCTGATTTAGAGCCTTTTGCTTTAACATATTCAAACAGACCCTCACGACCCCCTTCACGGCCGTAACCGCTCTCACGATAGCCACCAAATCCGGCCGCAGCATCAAACAGATTGGTGCTGTTGACCCAGACAGAGCCTGCCTTGATTTTAGTCGCTATATCCAGAGCGAGATTAATATTCTCACTCCAGATCGAGGCAGCGAGTCCGTAACGGGTGTTATTGGCTAAAGCGACAGCTTCGGCCGGAAAACGGAACGTCATACTGACCAAAACTGGGCCAAAAATCTCTTCCTGGAAAACAGAAGAAGCAGGAAGAACATTGGTCAACAAAGTGGGAGGGACAAAACAGCCGATGCCTGGCAGTTCGTAATCACATTGATACAGCTCAGCACCTTCAGCCACCCCTGTCGCAATCCATTTTTCAATCGTTTCTTTTTGCTGTTGATCAACAACGGCCCCCATATCGATATTTTTATCGAGCGAGTGGCCGACTCGCAATGTGTCCATACGGCGTTTGAGCTTGGCATAAAACTGAGTTGCCACAGACTCTTGCACTAGCAGACGAGAACCGGCACAGCAGACTTCCCCTTGATTAAACCAGATTGCATCAACAACCCCTTCAACTGCACCATCGAGATCAGCATCTTCAAAGACGATAAACGGTGATTTCCCACCGAGTTCAAGCGAGAGCTTAACCCCCGTTCCAGCCGTCTGTTGCCGAATAATCCGGCCGACATCGGTAGAGCCGGTAAACGCCAGTTTATCAAAGCCGCCGTGCCCAACGATCGCTTTACCCGCTTCATCGCCGCCGGTGATAATGTTGAGCAGTCCGGCCGGAAGTCCAGCTTCGGCCGCGATTTCTGCAAAGAGCAAAGCGGTCAGCGGGGTCGCGGGAGCAGGCTTCAGCACAACCGCATTCCCCATCGCCACCGCCGGAGCCACTTTCCAAGCCAACATGAGCAGTGGAAAGTTCCACGGGATAATCTGCCCGACAACCCCAACTGGCTTGTAATTGGGCAGCTCTATACTCATGATCTGCGCCCAGCCCGCATGATAGTAGAAATGGCGTGCGACTAGCGGCACATCGATGTCGCGTGTTTCACGAATCGTTTTTCCGTTGTCTAACGCCTCAACCACGGCCAGCAGCCTATCATGTTTTTGGATGCCACGTGCTATGGCATACAGCACTTTAGCACGCTCATGATCGCTTGTTTTGGCCCATTTTTTCTGTGCCTTACTAGCGGCCGTAAATGCTGCTGCAACATCAGAGGTTGTTCCGTCAACCACTTCGGCCAACGTTTCACCTGTGGCAGGAGCGGTAACTTTCATCATTTTTGCACCGTCTGGCTGAACAAACTTGCCGTCAATATAAAGACCAAAGCCATTGGCATGATCGCCAATCCAATCTTTGGCAGTTGCGGCTGATTCTGGTGCGGTTCCATATTCCATGGTGTCGAAAATTTCTTTTATCGTAGTC
>JBGCDP010000008.1:0-49695 GCA_045105475.1 Anaerolineae bacterium | reverse complement strand
ACCCGTGCCCAAGGGTTCGTGCCTGCGACACCATAGGTATAAATCAGTGCGATAACAGCGCAAATCGCCATCACGATACCGAATGGAATAAAGATGTCAGCCCGTGTTAGGAATGGGGGAGCGATATTCCAAAGAGTAAGGGACATACCGACAATTGCCACGATTTGAGGGATCGGGTAGAAGGGAGTTTTGAATGGTCGATGGATGTTTGGATGGCTCTGGCGCAGCATGATGACCGAAATGTTGACCAAAATGTAGCTGAAGATCCATGCGCAAACGGCCGCCAGAATCAGGGTAAAGATCGCATCGATCACGCCGTCTCCGTACATCGTATATGAGACAAATGAAATCACAATCGGGATCGCAACGGCCAAAATGATGCCGTTAACTGGCGTTTTGTAGGTTGGATGGAGTTTGCCGAACATCGCAGGGAAGCTCCCGTCTTTCGCCATGCCGTACAAAATGCGAGGCAAGCCAGCAATAATCGTGTTGAGTGTGGCGCAACCCGCAAGTAAAACCGCTAGTCCCAACCAAATAACGCCAAATCTACCCATGATCGACTCTGCGAAGGCAGGAATCGCGAGTGGGGTGTCAAACAAAGTGAGCCCTGTCGCTGGGTCAAGTACCTCGTTTGGAACTTGGCGAGCCACGGCCGCACCGTATAAAAACATGGCGATCGCAACCATCGTCACACCAATGAAAAGCGAGCGGGTAATTGTATTGCTTGAGTCTTTAAGCTCAGGGGCGAGAGGTGTGACATATTCAACCCCGACAAATAAGAACATCGCTAAGCCGACCATTGCAACAATAACAGGCAATCCGCCACCGATTTGCGATGCGCCGAAGAAGCCTTCGATACCGGAAACCGGTGTCTTGAGCACGCCGATAACACTGAAGATCATGAGAGTTCCCCACATGAAAGCGGTCATGTAAAGCTCAACTTTCCCGAATACATCGATGCCTAAGTAGTTAACGACGCCGAAAATAAGCACAACCACTGAGCCGATGATCCAAGCTGGAATGGCACCTAAAAAGGGGAAATTAACTTGAGCAAATAGACCTGTAGACAACGCTTCGGCCGTACCTGCAAAGGCATGGACAACTAAGAAGGCTGCCAGCGTTCCAGTGATCGCCCAAAAGCGGCCGAGTCCGGCAGCGATATAGTCATAGATCGCACCTGATGTTGGCAGAATACCCGCCATCTCAGCAAAGCTGGTGTTTTGGCACAGCATAATCACAAAAGCGATAACGATAGCGATAGCAAAGACACCGCCTGCGACTCCGAACCCTTGGGTTGCCGTTAAAAGCACAGACGATGCGATAATTAAACCGACTGCTGTGGCAAGCGCTTCGGGAAATCCCAACGCCCCTTTTTTCAGTTCACTTCCTTTTTCTGACATGTCCTTCTCCTTTCCACTGGAATACAACTGGACTGTAAAATGTTAAGGTCTGGCCCTCAGGCCAGCTGCTAATGGTGACATTAGCGGCCGATATTCTCGGCCATAAGAAACAGTGTTTGATACCAAAATAGGTCGCTGATGCTCTTTAGTAGGGTGATAAACCTTAGGTTTAAACAAAGACTTTGATGTGGTGTATTGCTTGGTGTTACTGTTGATAACACTTAAACCTAGTAAAAAGATTCGAAATCGAACTATTATTGCCATTATACAAAAAGATTCGATATCGAACTACTTTTTGCTCAACATGATTTTTGGCAGAAGAATCTGTTGACAGGTCCAATTGATTTGATAAGATAATTTACTAAACTGTGCAGTAAAGTTTTTGCTTGGCAAGCTAGCCTGTATATCCAAAAACTTAAAAGAGGAAATATGTTACGCGAACGGATTGAAGGAAAGTGGATCGCCTCATTTAGAAGGTTCTTGACCCTAAACGGGGTTAAATCGGGATCACAGATCGCTATTGTGGCGGAAACACAGTCCCGGCCGGTGCTGGTCGAGCTGGCTGAAATCGCCTGTTACGATCTGGGTGCCGACTATTTTACGATTGTGTTGCCGACCCCAGAGCAGACGGCTCCCGTCCCCGTGCGTTCAACTGGATCCAGCGATGCGATTCAGCAAAAGCGGCCGGTGATCGAAGCACTCAAAGCGGTTGAAGCGATTGTTGATGTCACCGTTGAGGGGCTGATTCATGCGGTAGAGATGGCTGAAATTCATGAAACAGGCACGCGCCTAATCGTCATCTGTAACGAGCATCCTGAAATTTTGGAGCGGACAGAGCCGTATGCTGAGCTTGGTCCTAAAGTTGATTTAGGGATTCAAATGCTTAAGGATGCGAGCTGGATGAAAGTGACTAGCAAGGCCGGCACTGATTTGATGATTGATGTGCGCGATGCCCCTTGTGGCGGCACGGCCGGATTTTCAACCGAACCTGCGGCGGTGGCTCACTGGCCGGGCGGCCTGTGCCTCTGTTTCCCCAAAGAAGGGGCAGTCAACGGAAAGATCGTCATGGATGTGGGTGACATGAACCTCACCTTCAAGAAGTACATGCAGGACCCGATTACCCTAATCGTCGAAAATGATTTTGTTACGAGCATCGAAGGGGACAATCTTGATGCAGAATTGTTTCGCAGTTATTTGGCGGCTTGGGATGACCCAATCGCTTATGGTTTCTCGCACGTAGGGTGGGGGATGAATCCCAAAGCTCGTTGGGATTCGATGGTCCTTTACGACAAGAAAGATGTGCAATCAACTGAGTTTCGCGCATTTGCCGGGAACTTTCTCTTTTCAACCGGCTCAAACCAAGAAGCAAACCGCTTTACGCTGGGTCACTTTGATCTGCCTCTGCGCAACTGCACCATCGAACTCGATGGGGTCGCGGTTGTGAAAGATGGTGTGTTGCAAGGGGAGCTTGCTTAAGAAAACATCGTCGTAGGGGGCGACGGGGTCGGAATACCTCTTCTCTTCGGAGCCAAGTTGCACCCGACCCCGTCGACCCCTACACAATATTGCCATGAATTACTACAACTTAAACGAATTAACGGACGAACAGATACGCTTACTCAAATTGGCTGACAAACTAGGCCGTGAGAACTTTGCTCCCCGCACCTTTACCCATGACGTGGAAGCGAGCTTCCCAACTGAAAATTATAACGACCTGCGTGATAACGGCTTTTTGAAGTTAGTTATCCCGAAAGAGTTTGGCGGGCTAGGGGCAGACGTAACGACTTACGCGATGGTCGCGGCCGAAATCGGCAAGCATTGCGGGGCGACTGCGTTGACTTTCAACATGCACACCAGCGCGATGTTGTGGGCTACGTTCATGCCTGAAATGTCTAATCTGACAGATACAGAGCAGGCAGAATTTAAGCAGCTGCGTGAGAAGCAGTATAAGCGTGTGGTTGAAGATGGGGCGATTTACTCACAGCCGATCTCAGAGGGAGGGCAAAATTGGACATCTGGCCCGATCCAAACCAAATGCCATAAGATTGAAGGTGGCTATAAGATCAACGGCTTTAAAAAGTTCGCGTCGTTGGCGGGGAACTGTGATTACTACTGCATTATGTGTACAGAACACATCGAGGGGAAAACGCCGCATCCTGAAGATACGATGTTGTTTGCGGTGCACAAAGATACGCCGGGGTTAAAAATTATCGGCGATTGGAATCCGTTGGGGATGCGTGGCACTGTTTCACGTGATTTGATTCTGGAAGATGTTTTTATTTCGGCCGATGAGATGCTGATGCCCAAAAATGTTTTTATTAAAACGCTCGATTATTGGCCACACATGTACTCGCTGCTGGCTCCGACCTATATGGGCATTTGCCAAGGGGCATATGACTTTACGGTGCAATATCTTCGCGGTGAATTGTCCGGGCAACGGCCGATTGATCGCCGTATCTACCCGACCAAACGAGCGGCTGTGGCCCGCATGTACATCATGCTGATGCAGACCCGCACGCTGTGGTTGGCATCGATGCGTGAGGCGAAGGCGTTCCCAAGCAAAGAAGAGGTGCTGCGTCTGTATGCATCGACGTATACGGTAATGGAGAATGCCCAAGCGATCAGCGCATTGGCGATTCGGACCTGTGGTGGGCAATCGATGCTGAAAACGTTGCCGCTTGAGCGCATGTACCGTGACAGTCGTTGTGGGGCATTGATGCTGCCGTTTACGGCCGAAATCATGGAAGATTATCTGTCGGTTCTGACCCTTTATGATGGGGATGAACTGGATGGTGTGGGTGCTGATACCGCCTCGGCCCGTAATTCGATGTATCGGCCGGTCTAGCTATCGCAAGCTGGTGTTTCATTGTTTATGAGTTGGTTTGTTGGATGGGTGGTTGGTAAGTAGACTTCCCAGCATGCAGAAAATTGGTCCACTTCAACTAACTGAACTGCCAGAAAAATATCAAGATCAGTTTGAATCGGGCGAGATCGGCCCTAACGGCCGGTTTTATCCGTTTGTCCCTTCAGAGGGCTCGTTGCTAACTGCGATTTTGTTCTCAGTGATTTATATTGTCCCCGCTTTAGGGTTGATGTTTTATGCCATTCCTTACTATTTGTCTCGCAACCCAGAGGTAATTGCCGAAAATATTCGCACCTCAATCACAGGTCTCGGCCCATTTTTGGTGCTGATGGTTATTTTTGGTGTTGTATTTGGCGGCTTGTTTTGGATGCTGTGGCAGGGTTGGCTGTCGTTGAAGAATGTTTATGTGTGGTTTTTCCATACTCGGCCGCAAGAACCGCTTGGACCGGGATTACATGGCATCTTAATCGATCTGGAGAATTTGGTAATTCGGCATGGTGATTCTTTTGCAGACTTTAGCTGTGCATTTTTGCCAAAAGAGTCGATTACCCAAAGTTTTACAAGTACGCTTCGTATTCGAACTGAAGCAGACAAACATGCCCGTTTTGTTGATGTGGTTAAGGTTCGTTTCGTAAACGAAGAGAAGCAATCTGACGAAATAGTGCTTTATGAGGTCTTTTCACTCAAGGCTGATGAGCTTCAGCAGGTTATTAGCAGCTGGCGACAGGCGTAGAAACGTGCCTTGCATTAGTTAATTATCTGCTTTCGCAGACTATAGGACCTGCGATACAATACTGCGCCTTACTTAATTTCTTGAGTGGTCTATTGATCACTTTTTATAAATACTTTTCACTTTCCTATGGCACATGTAGACGTATCCAAAACATATCCATATCCGGCCGAATTTGCTTGGCACTTCCTCAGTGACTTTTTTACACCATGGCATCCGATGATGGCCTGGTGTGAGCAGGTTGATGAGCGTACGCGCAAATTTGGAATGACCGGTGAAGATGGCGCTTATATCGAACAAATCACCAATATTGACCACCAGAAGCATTCTTTTAGCTATACCATGCTTGAAGGAATTTCTGCCATAGATGACTATCAGGGATATGCCTTTGTGGAGCCCTTGGACGGCGGCTGGTCACGCATTAATTGGCAAGCGGAAATCAGTGGACCTGACCCTATAGCAGATAAAGTTGCGGCCGGAACCACAGCCGTCTTTCAAGCAGGCTTAGATGCGCTTGATTTGATCATGTCAGATGTACTTGAAATCAAAACAGAACGCATTGCAGGCGAGCCGGGGTTGGCCATTGATGCAGCCGGAGCTGGAGAGCTGGTGCTATTTTTGCATGGCATAGGCGGTGATCGACTGAATTGGCATGGACAGATCGAGTCGCTGAGTAGTCGTTTTAAGTGTGTGTCACTTGATTTTCGGGGTTATGGCAAAAGTGATTTAGGCAATGGACCTGTGACGAGCAAAGGTCAGGTTGATGACATTTTGCGCGTAGTCAGTCATTGCGAGGCTGAGAAAGTGCATTTGGTCGGGCTTTCTTACGGTAGCTGGCTGGCAGCCTGTTTCGCCCAACATTATCCTGAAAAAATCAGCTCCTTGACGCTGTGTGCTGGTAGTACGGGCATGAGTGAAGCAAGTGACAAGGAGCGCAGGCGGTTTGATGAATCACGCCTGCGGCCGCTACTTGATAATGCTGAGATGACTCCGGCCGATCTAGCTCCAGCCGTGGTTTTGGCGATTAGCGGGCCGAATAGCACCGCTTTCTCCCGCACGGAGCTATTGGCTTCGATGCAAGCCATCCCGCGTGAAACGTATGTCTCGGCCCTACGCTGTTTCTTAAAGCCGCCGGGTAAAATCCCGTTTGAAACATTTGATTTTCCCACAATGTTTGTTGCTGGTGAGCATGATACGCTCGCACCTCCGGCCGAAATGCAGGCGGTGGCTCAGCGTGTGCCTGGCAGTCGGTTTGAAGTAATCGAAGGTGCGGGCCACATGGTCAACGTCGAACAACCGGCCGAATTTAATGAAATACTGCAGAGTTTCTTAACCCAATAAAATTAAGATCTTTGCAACGTGTTTAAATAAACTTATTTACAATTTAGCAGGGCTGGGCGCTAAGAGATAGAAAACTAACCCTCAGCTCCCGACTCCTATCCTTTGAAACCCATGACAACCTCACAATCTATAATCGAAAAACAGCGCAAGCATCTGTGGCCAAACCACATTTTGTATTACGGCGACGAGCCTCTCCCTCTGGCAAAAGGGGAAGGGATGTATGTTTGGGACAGCGATGGCAATAAATTCCTCGACTTCTTTGCTGGAATTTTGACGACCAGCGTTGGCCACAACAATCCCGTTGTGAATAAATATATGAAGGACCAAATAGATCAATTGGTTCACACTTCAACGCTTTATCCGAATGAAGCCCATGTTAACTTGGCTGAAAGCCTAGCTGAAATCACTCCTGAAGGGCTGGACACATTCTACTTTGGTGCCAGCGGTACAGATGCGGACGAAACGGCCGTGATTATGGCTCAGGTTTATACCGGCAACACTGAAGTGATTGCGTTACGCCACGGCTATAGCGGTAAATCGCAGATGGCGATGTCGATGACGGGGCAAGGCTCTTGGCGTATGGGTCCGGTCCATATCGGATACATTCGCCATGCGATGACCCCTTACACCTATCGTAGCTTGGGTGACATTCCGGCCGATAAATATGCTCAGGCCTGTCTTGATGACTTGCAAGATGTGATCGACACGATGACGTCGGGCAAGATCGCGGCAATAATTATGGAGCCGATTCAGGGTGTCGGTGGATTTATTACGCTGCCACCGGCGTATTTAGAAGGAGCGGCCGAAATCGTGCGCGCTCACGGTGGGTTGGTCATTATCGATGAAGTTCAGACCGGATTCGGCCGGACGGGCGAACATTGGTGGGGGCATCAACATGCAAATATGACGCCTGACATCATGACGATGGCAAAAGGGATCGCTAACGGGATGCCGCTTTCGGCCGTCGCAACAACGCCAGAAATCGCACAAGCGGCCGTCGGCAAAGGGTTAACGCTCAGCACCTTTGGTGGCAATCCGGTTTCGTGCGCAGCATCGATGGGGACGCTTGAAGAGATGAAGCGTGAGTTTGGCCCTGGCCGTTCGGGCGAGATGGGAGCCGTGCTCAAAACTGGCCTTGATAAGCTGTATGCTAAATACCCGATTATTGGGGAAGTTCGCGGCCGGGGTTTGATGCAGGGCATCGAGCTGGTCACCGATCGTGAGAGCAAAGAGCCGGCCGCTGTGTTGGCAAATGCTGTGCTTGTTGAAACCCGCAAAGTAGGGTTGCTTATAGGTAAAGGTGGCATGTACGGCAATGCGCTACGTATCGCTCCGCCACTGATTGCCAATGAACAGCATATCGAAGAAGCCCTTGAGAAACTTGACTATGCTTTTAGCCAAGTGATGGAATTGGTTTAACCCACCCTAGGGGACGAAGGGGGCAGATTCAATTTCGCCCCGAAGAGCAGAAATGGTTCCGCTCCCTTCGACCCCACACGAGATTCGTGACGAAAACGGCCACTCGCGCAGAGAAAAAAGCGCTTAAGAAGAGCAAAATCCTCGATGCGGCTTGGACCGTTTTCGGCCGGAATGGCTACACCGGCACGTCGCTGGACGCTATCGCTGATGAAGCTGGGGTGTCTAAACCGACGCTGTACATGTACTTTGGCAACAAAGAAGGCTTGTTTGAAGCGGTGCTGTCTGACACATCTGAAGATATTTTGGGACCGCTGTTTGAATCTGATCCGTCAAAAGGGTCGATGGTTGAAGCGTTGCTTAACTTTAGCCGAACCTATGCAGAAATTGTGCTGTCGGAGCGGGTGCTTTCATTGGGGCGCTTGGTGATAGGTGAGGCGACTCGCTTCCCTGATATCGGTGAAAAATATTACTTAGCAGGCCCAGACAAAGCGCTTTCAGGGATTCAAACTTGGATGGTTAATTTAACGGCCGAAGGTAAGCTGATTCTGGGGGATAACGATGAAGACGCGGAGCTAGCAGCCCATGATTTCTGGTCGCTGATTTTGTCAGCCCCTCGTGAGATGATGCAAATCATGCCGAATAAGCGTATGTCAGCGGCTGAAATTGATCGCTTCATTTTGAATGGACTCCGTGTGTTTTTGAAAGGATATTCAGCGAATGTGACGGCCGATCTCGCAGAGCTACAGAAACTTTCTTGAAATTGAAAAGAAAAAAAGCCCAGCATAAATCTCATTCAATCAAACAATCAAAAAAATAAAACTACGGTGGATCTTCATCGTAAATGGGTAAATTGATTTCATTTAAATCGATCCAGTTTGCTCTGGAAGAAAAGTTTTCATGGCATTCAATCTGAAAGGGTAAGTCACCATCGATAGACCCGGCCGGAATAACCGCATATTTCCCATTTCTCGTTAGCCGTGGGAGATGTCCGCCGCATTGTGAACAAAATGAAGTTGCAAAACTCGAAGCTGAGGGGAGGTCCCAACGATTGCGTTTCTCCTTCCCTTGTGTCCACTGTAAATTTTCTGGTTCAGCAATAAAAACAGAAGCTCTGCCTGACCCAGTTGCTTTGCGACAGCGGCCACAATAGCAATGCGCAAAGGCGGTAAAGGGTGGCTTTAATTCAAATTTAATTTCGCCACAAAGGCAGCTTCCATTAAGTTTCATTTTGTTAAATCCTTTTTATTATTCGTCTCCGGCTACTCTTGATTGAGCCCCAGTTCCTTTTGCTTCTTTTTGGTCAGACCCAAGGAGACAATTCGATGAGACTCTTTTAGGTAATACTTGAGGTCATCGTCTTCTGTGCTAGAGCGATCGTATTGCTGAATCCACTGCATGCCGCGAGAAGCCATATAGGGAGCCGGCCGATAGCCGGGTTGACCGTCTAAAACATAAAAGTTGTCTTCTGAGGTTTTAAACGTGAAGGCCGGTTTATCATTTTCTTGCCAGCCTCCAATCGCAAAAACCTTGTCCCCTACCTTCCATACGTGAGAACCACCCCATTGAACGACATAGGTTGTTGCAGTCAGAGATTTACAAAAATCATTAAATTCTTCATAAGTCATATTAACCATCCTAGGTGCTGTCAAGATTCAGCCAGACAACGGACAAAGCCTTGATTACTGACTGAGTAAAGACAACAAATCGCTTAATTGATGCAGGCCAACCGGTGTTGAATACTTTACCCCATTGGTTGGCGAATAATTGTTTTCCAATTTTCCGGTGCAGCCCGGCGGATATCACTCAGATAAATTTCGTGATGTTTACCAACCAGCTTGTTCCCGCTTTCTTCAATAAACGCATGAACCCTCTCAACCGTTGGCCCTTCTTCTGAAAAGGGACCAATATGCAGTGTTTGTGCACATTGCCCCTCTGTAAATGGCTCGAATCGAACCTTGTCTATGGCTGCTAGATTCTTTTTTGCTTTCACTTGCTTTATCGCTACCTGTACTAATTCTTTGGTGATAAGATCAGGCTGCATAATCATCATTGTCCAAATCCAATTCTCTTTATTGTCATTGATAAAGTCAGACATATCGTCGGCCCACCATAACCCTTCAAGTGGCAAAACCCCGTAGTCTATGCCGACCTCTCCTCTTTTTATCATGAACTTTAAGGTGTAGGCGACCGAATATAACGCCTCAATCGCTTCTCTGTACGGGGGCGTGCCTGGTGTGCCGTTCCCATCGACCATCAAGAAATTCATCGTGGGTACATCAACGGTGACGACCTTTTTTGCGGATGGCTTGTAAAGCTCTTTTAGCTGTTTTTTGTAATCGATCTTTGACATTTTTTTCCTAAGTGTAGTTAAGTCAACCAGAGAAAAGCTGTTCAAGCAACTTCTGGCAGAATATGGAAATCAGGCTAGAACGTATTTATTATCAATCACTGAAATAATCGTTTCACACTAGGGACATAGCCGAATTTTTCGAGAGGTGTCAGATTCAGTGATTACATGCAATTTTGAGCCTACCCGTTTCCTAAAAGCAATTTCTCCGTTATACATACTGTAGGTGGAGGAAATTTGTCAGAACCAAATGAATTAACAATTATAAGACAAGCGCGCCTCGGGAATAAGAACGCTTTGGCGACGTTATACCAAATGCATAAGGTCGCTATCTACACCTATGTCTTTTACCGAGTTGAGGGAGATTCGGCCGTCGCTGATGATTTAACGGCCGAGGTGTTCGGCCGGATGGTCGCCAAGATACATACCTTTCAACCAAACGGCAACCCTCTACTCGCTTGGCTTTACACCATCGCCCGCAACTTGATTTCAGACCATTATCGCGAAGAAAAACAAAACGAAAAACAGTTAGATGACAGCTTGAACCACGATAATTCGATTTTTGTCAATCAAGACCCTGAATTATCTGTTCAACTCACAATCGACACCCAACGCCTTTTGCAAGCGCTCAATAAAATTACGGCCGAACAGCAAGAGCTTGTCATTCTCCGTTTTATCGAAGGGCGCACCGTCGCAGAAACGGCCGGGATCATGGGGAAACAACCTGGAGCTGTGAAGACGATGAGTCGACGCGCTTTAGCCTCTTTACAACGCATCATGGAACAGGAGGGATATCAACATGTTTAAAACGTTTGACGACATCTTAGACCTGTGTTTGGATCGAATAGAGGCTGGGGAATCGGTTGAGAACTGTTTGATCGATTACCCCTATCTGGCAAATGAGCTGAAAGCCCCATTGGAAATGGCCAACCGATTTCGAAGTTTGCCAATTCAAAAGCCATCGTTGGCGGCCGACTTTCACTTTCACCAACAGCTAAAACAATCCGTGCCCGTTTCTAATCGCGAGGATTTACGGTATACAGCTAAACATTTCATCGACTTTTTCAAACGCCTAAAGGAGCCTATTTTCGAGCTGGGCTTTGTAGCTTTTGTTGTTGTCGCTATCGCTTTGATCTTTATGCCTCGTTCAAACCCGATTGAACTTGAACCTACGGCTATCCTCATTGCAAAAGAGACTTTAACGTATGCTGATTTGGGCAACATGGACTATGATGCAGTTTTAGTCGGCCGCATTTCTCTGAAGGACGGCCGTGCCCCATTGGCGGAAACGGATGAAAAAGAGGAGCAGCATGTCATTCACTTGGATCGTCGAACTGCCAGCGGTGATTTAGACGGAGATGGCTGGAAAGATGCGGCCGCCCTTTTATTTTGGCGTGACGAAACAGCGACACTGCTTTGGTCTTTGGTTGTCGTGCGGAACGATCAGGGCGAGCCAAAAAACGTGGCTAGTATCTTTCTTGGACCCAACTTAAAAGTTGATAGCTTAGAAATCAACAATGGCTTGATCCATCTCAGCGCAACCAATGAGTATGGAAACACCTTCACTAATAGTTACCAACTAGATCGATCAAATCTTATTTTACTAGAAGAATTCTCTGAACATAAGCAGCCATCTGTTCAGCAGGCAGACCTTTTTGATCAATCAGAATCAGGCATTGATCAACCTACAAACTCGATTTTAGCGACCAATCGCCTAGCGAGTTTAAGCTATCCGATTCAAGGACGAACTGTGCTGTTTAAGGAGGGGATTGTTTATGGTAAATATTTTTCGACTCGAATATTAGACTCTCAAGCGACTTATGGTGATTTAACAGGTGATGGGACGGAAGAATCGTTGGCCGCTCTTTTAACTCAATCGAGTGGGTCTGAATCGATATATTTCTTATCTGTTGTGACTGATGGGGATGCAGAAGCGGTCCCGATTATTTCATTGGCTGATAAGGATGTGGCAGCAGCCCCAATTAGTTCAAACTCGCTAGGCGATCAGTTAAAACTTGACTCTGTTCAAGTTATCGATGGAGAAATCGTGATCGAGCTAATGACTCGCGACAAGGGCAGCCTGACTTGCTGTTCAGCGATGGAAATGACGTATAGGTTCGAACTTGTTGAAAACGAACTTGTTGCATTGTCAACAAACTAATTTCTCAAATGAACCCGTGACGATACTAACCTTTATTCTCCGGCGTGCCGCTTACCAATGGCCAAGATTGCTGACCCTCAGCCTCGGGGTCTTGCTGGCAACCACGTTGCTAGCCGCCTCGCCTGCACTAACTGCAACGATTATCGATTATAGTCTGCGACGTGGCCTTGAAAACGGATCAGCGCTTGAATCGAACCTGCGCTTGACTAGTCGGCTGGATTTGGCCGATCAGCAAATTGCGGCCGTTGATGCAGAACAGCGTCAGGATATTGACAGTCGCTTAGGCGGCTATGTTAAAAATGTAGTCATCGGTGGATCGATGATTCCATTCACCCCCTGGCGTGACGGAGTATTGCTTAACGATGAGCGTATCATTCTACGCTTTTATGATTCGGCCGAAAATTTGCGTGCCCAAATCGAGATATTAGAGGGGGAATGGCCCGACCAATGGGCTGTTTCAACCGACTACATTCCTGTTCTCATTAGCCCGAACCTGGCCGCTGCCTATGAGCTAACCATCGGCTCAGAGTTACCGCTCAGCAGTAGTCGGGATGTCGAAGCCCCAACCCTCAATGCTACTGTTGTTGGCATTATCCAACCTAAAGACGGACAAAACGATTACTGGTTTGGTAGCCTTAGCCCGTTCAGCCGATCAGCAGACGGCAGATTTAACGCTGAATATAGCCTGCTCATGCCTCCAGACGCCCTGCTCAAAGTGGCCCAAATTCACTTTCCAGAACGGGACTTGTCGCTGCACTGGAACATCTTGCTGGCAACCAACCGCCTTACGCAGTCCGATATCGATCCGTTGATTCAAACGGTAAAACTCTGGCGAGAAGATGCACGTGGTGAGCCAGGTCTCACGCTTTTTAGCGAGCTAGATGAAACACTCGAACAGTTCAAGGCGACTATCGCTTTTGTCCGATCCCCTCTCTTTTTTATTATCTTAATCGTCGCTTTGCTGGCTCTCTTCTACATTGTTTTGGTCAACGCCTTGTCTTTGGCCCAAACACAGGGTGAGTTCGCTGTGCTCATCAGCCGCGGGGCGGACCGAAGACAAATTGTTAGATGGCAAGGGATCGAGACGCTGGGTCTTGTTTTGTTCGCCGTTTTGCTCGGGCCGCTTCTTGCTTGGATTGGGGTTCAAACTCTATCAAGGTTTGGTCCGTTAGGGGCGGTGCGCTCGGCCGATTGGGTGATCAGTTTCCCCCGTTTGGTTTGGCTGACCGCCTTTGGAGGCGCGTTGGCGGCCGCAATTTCCTCTTTTCTCCCCTTACCTGCAACCCTGCGCAGTAGTGTCGTCACCCATTTACAACGACGCGTTCGCCAGCAAGAAACGATGCCGTGGTGGCAACGGTATTACGCCGATGTCATGTTGCTCATCATCGGTGGGATTCTCGTCTCACGTTTGCCACTGTATGGTTCGATTTTAGGGGACACTGAGAGCGATGGGGTCGATTGGCTGCTTCTACTTGCCCCTGCTTTTATTCTATTCGGTACCGCTACGATTTTCTTGCGCGTTTTTCCGCCATTGCTGCAATTGGCCGCGCGGGTTGCCAGTCGCTACCGAGGGCTGTCACTCGTATTGGTGCTGTGGCAAGTGGCTCGACAACCGCGCCATGTCTCTCGCCTGTTGTTGCTACTCACCATCACAACGGCGTTGGGCCTTTTTTCAACCAGCTTAGATGCAACGCTTGCTAGAAACGAGACGGCGCGTGCCCGGTTTGTCTCTGTTGGCGCACAGCGGCTAAGCAACCCGGACCTTGATCAGGTGGTGTCGGCCGAAGGCAGCACTCTGTTTTGGCGCAGTAATGGGGCCATTGGCGCCAGTTTAGGGGATGGGGGTGAACGCTTTGAGCTGCTAGCCGTTGACCCTGAGACATTTAACACGGTGGCCGACTATCGAGCCGATTTTGCCAGCGAACCTGTTGCTAATTTGCTCACCGCTCTCGAATCAGACCTATCGGATACTTTTCGCACACCCCCTCTTCTTGAGCTGCCCGATCAGCCTCGCCAAATCGAACTCTATTTTTGGATGCGGGATGAAGATGCCGACTTTGTGTCAGGCTTTAGCTTCGACGCAAAGTTGTTTCTGGCAACAGACGAGGTGATCACTGTCAAGATGCTACCAAGCGGAGAGCGAGATGAAAAAGGGTGGACCCGATTTTCGGCCGCCGTTCCCCAACTGAACCGAGACCAATATCCGCTCAAGCTAATGTCGATCTGGATGCGATCCGCTAATGTCATTTTCATCTTTCCTGACGCAGCCCCCGCTATCGACCAGATCAGCGTCATGGATGATGCTGGGCGTGCCACAACATTGGCAGGCTTTGAAATTGGGGAAGACTTTCGCTGGCAAAGAGCTGGCGGTCCCATTTGGCCAGTCGTTGAAAATCGCAACGAGCTTCAAGGATTATTAGGGGACGAAGAAGAGGAAAATGAGGCTATAAAAAATCAGTTTCCGTTTGAAGGTGATAATGTGTTGGCAATGCCCCTTTTCTTTGAGTCGTTGACAGTTGGCTTCCCATATGGCATCCACACATGGACCCGCGCCTTGGAAGAACCGGTTCCAGTGCTCGTGACACCTAAATTTATCGAAGCATCTGGTTCAGAGGTTGGTGATGTGGTGATTGCCCGGATGTCGTCAGGGTCAGCTACGTCAGTCCCCGTCTCTCTGAAAATCAGTGCGGTTGTCAACTACTTCCCCACGCTGGAAGATGGTGAAAAAGGGGGTAGTGTGATCACCTTGCGTGACCCGATCTTGCGCTATGTGAACACGTTTGACTTGAAGCTGGCCACATCAAATGAGATTGCGTTTTTAGAACCAACGGCCGATGTGACGTTACTAAATAGCGCATCAGATAGTTGGGATTTTGATCAAATCCAAGCGGCACTTAAAGCGACACCCCTTGTGCTGGGGTTGCGGACCGTGACAGTGTTTGGCTATATCTTGTCGGCCGTTCTGAGTTTGGCTGGATTCGCTACCTACTTTTTCCTCAATACCCAACAGCTCAGTGGTAGCTATGCGATTTTACGGGCATTGGGGATGTCAGTTCGTCAGCTCTACGCAACGCTACTGATTGAACAAGCGATTTTGGTCGTGTGTGGTCTAGGGCTAGGGACGGGGCTGGGGCTGCTTTTGTCACGCACCACGTTGCAAAATCTTGCATTCCGCACGGGTGATATCGTCGCCCTGCCACCGTTTGAATTGGTGGTCGATTGGACCACCGTCGCAACTGTCCTACTCACCCTAACGTTTGCGTTTGCGGTCACACTCAGTCTGGTCACCCTGTCACTGTGGCGCACTGACATTCATCGGGTGTTGCGCGTGGGGGAGGAGTAGCGATGTTGCGCTTGAGTATTCGACATCTGCGCCGTCACTGGCAGCTCAACCTGATTATGTTTTTGGGGGTGCTTATGGGGGCAACGCTAGCGGCCGCTCTGCCGATGTATACACGCGCTGTGGCTGATTTAACGGTGCAGAATACGATGCAAGCGTCAACGATTGCGCAGCGGAATTTGACCCTGACCGGCAATATTAATGCGGGAACAATCACCAGTTTGGACAAGGCTCTGGATGGGCTTGTACTTGAACGCCGAGAAATGGGCCTGACACGCGCTACTGTCCTTCAGCAGATCTCCCGGCCGGATGGGACAGTTGATGAAACCCAATTCTCTAATTTCTTCGCCGATGTGTGGAGCATTGATCCGCTCCAATCAGAGGTTGTTTTGGTTGAGGGGCGGATGCCCAGCAGTCGGTTACAGGTAAACGAACAGGGAGCACTAGCTCGAACGGTGATCGAGGTCGCCATCGGCCGGGACGTTGCCGAAAGCGAAGACATAGAGCTGGGTGTCGGAGACAAATTGCGGTTAGGGCGCCTAAACGTTGATCTCGAGATTGTTGGGCTGGTTGAACCACGGGACCCGAACGCTGACATTTGGTTTGGCGATGCAACCCTGTTGCGCTTTCAAGCCTCTCGCTTTGTTGACGCTTCCGTCAATATCGATGAGATGCGCCTCGGCGTATTGATGCCGATGGGGTTACTGAAAAATTTCATAACGAGTAACAGCGAATGGCGTTATTTACTAGACCATAGCGTGATTGATGCTGGGAATATGGGTGACGTACATCGCCAGCTCCTTGCCGTGCAATCTCAAGAGGGGAGTGCGACAGAACGGGTTCAAACTGGGTTAATCACCATTCTTGAGAAGGTTCAAGCTGAACATGCTCAGGCCCAAGCGGTTTTATATCTGCTGCTGATTCAATCACTTTTAGCGATCTTGTATACGCTGGTGCTGTTTACACAGTTCGCCATCGAGCAGGCGCAGCGCACGTTTGGCACGCTGATGGGGCGTGGCTTTAACCGGTTCCAGCTCACCCGTATGTTTGCTTTAAGTAGCGGCCTGCTTTTTATCGGATTGGCTTTGCCGATGGCGCCGTTGATCGCTTTTTCGGCCGTTCGTCTTTGGAGCCGGGGTGAACCCGATCTGCAAGTTATTGAATTGCCGTTAATCTCTTGGCAACTGGCCGGAGGGGTTGTGCTTATTTGTTGGTTGATGGTCATCATCGCTGCGTATGTCAGCACGGGGCGCAACCTGCTCGACTGGATGCGCCAGCGCACACGGCCGGGTGATTCAGAAGCAGGATCACGCCGACTGGTGCTGGAGCTGTTTATTTTAGCGGCCGGTGGGTTGGCCTATTGGCAGATGCAAACTTCAGGTGGCTTGTTTGATGCAACGACGACTGAGACTCGATTTGGTGGTGGTGATCCGATCTTGCTCCTTGCCCCGACGCTTATTTTGCTCGGGATCGGTCTGCTTGCGCTTCGGCTACTACCGTTTTTGCTGAGTTTTATCGCACGATTGAGCAAACGATCCAGCACATTTTTGGCTCCAGTGAGCCTGTTACGCTTGGCGCGAGACACGACGATGCCGACGCGCGTTGTCTTGCTCATCACGTTTACGGTGGCGTTGGCCCTATTCGCTACTGTCATGAACGGTTCGCTCAACCAGCGACAGAGCGAACTGGCCCGTTACACAACAGGGGCTGATTTAAGGCTTCGCCTTCCGCTCGATGGCGATATGGCTGAAGCTGAAATAGAGCAACTCACGGCCGACCCATCGATTCAATCTGCAAGCCAAGTCGTACGCGGCCGTTCCGTGTTGGCCGATGAGCCAAACAATGCCTTTATCAACGTTGAAATTTTGGCCGTTGACCCATCAACCTTGCCAGACGTTAGCTATTATCCACCAAACCTGAGTCCGTTTACCTTAAGTACGGTTGTTTCAATTTTAGAAACCGATGAGTTGGGGGTGTTGCCACTCGTTATTGGTAGCAATCGCCAAACGTTGCACATCAATCGAGGGGATCGGTTTGAGCTACTCATCGGCCGTTCTACGATTCCGGTTGAGATTGTGGGAATCATCGAAACCTTTCCCACTTTAAATCAAAACTTTCTGGTGACGAGCCTCCCAATCCTTGAAACGCTGACCGATATTGAAGACCCGACGCTTGAGAACGAGCACGTGCGTGAATTGTGGCTCGATGTGGTGGCTGGGCAGCATGGCGGTGCTTTGACACTGGCAGGCCAACTGCCCACGGACGTTTATCTCACACGGATACTTGGGGATGCGGTGGCGCAGACTGATGCGTATCAAGCGGGGTTGATTGCGCGCGAAACCTCGGCCGCTTTGCAAATTAATATGATTGTGTTGCTGGCGTTGAGTGCGGTTGGCTTTTTGACGATTCAATATTTTTCAACCCAACAGCGGTTTGCTGAGTTTGGGGTGATGCAGGCGTTAGGCATCGGCCGACAGGCGTGGTTCAAGCTGATTTCGGCCGAAGCGGTGGCGATGCTAATTATGGGGCTGGTGCTCGGCGCAATTCTGGGAACCGCCTTGTCGTTGATGATGCGGCCGTTGCTTGTGTCACTGCTCGCCTCATCAACCGGTAGTGAAGGCGGGGTTGATCTCATCTTTTCACCGTTTAGCCTCGCTGTTTTGCTTGGCATCCTTTTGCTCGTATACGGTGCTGCAATTGCGCTTTTGAATGTGATGTTACGCCGTAGCGATTTACAAAAACAGCTTAGATTGACTCAGGAATGATGGGTTAGTTAGTGGGTAAGTTGGTATGGCTGAGTCCAACTAACAAACGATCCAACTTACCCACTAACCAATCAAAAAAATTATGACCTCTTTTATCCACTGCGAAAACCTCGTCAAAATATACAAAATCGCTGACCTTGAAGTCGTAGCGCTCCAGGGGCTTGATCTCGAAGTGCAACGGGGCGAGATGATGGCCCTTGTCGGGGCGTCTGGCTCAGGGAAGTCGACCTTGCTCAATATTTTAGGCGGCCTCGATACCCCTAGTGCCGGAGTTGTTTCAGTTAGCAATGGAGATTTGCTATCCCTTACTGAAAAGCAACGGGTGAACTACAAGCGGGAATATGTTGGCTTTGTTTGGCAACAGCCTAGCCGGAATTTATTGCCCTATTTGTCGGCCGCTGAAAATGTCGAAACCCCGATGATGCTAAGCAATCGGCCGGCTAAAGAGCGACGTGACCGGACTAAAATGTTGCTAGATATGGTCGGTTTGGCCGATCGAGCTGACTTTCGGCCGGAACAGCTATCGGGCGGTCAGCAGCAGCGGGTGGCGATGGCGGTTGCCTTGGCAAATAATCCGCCGTTGTTGCTGGCGGATGAGCCAACGGGGCAGCTTGACTCGCAAACGGCTCAAGATATTTTCGATCTGCTCCATCGTTTGAATGATGAGTTCAAGACGACGATTTTGCTGGTAACCCATGACCCGAATGTGGCGGCGCAGGTTGATCGGGTGGTGGGGATTCGGGACGGACGAACGAGTACCGAAATTCGACGCGAGCGGAATGGAACTGGCGGAGATACGAGTGAAGAGGAGTGGGTCATTTTAGACAGGGTTGGCCGGATGCAGATGCCAAAGCCTTATCTGGATGAATTGGCAATGCGCGGCCGGGTCAAAGTCCGTTTGGAGTCGGGCCATCTGTCTGTATGGCCCGGACATGATGTGAGTTCTGAATCGGCCGTCAATGTGCCTCAAGCCACATTGGTAGAGAAACAAAAACGCAAAGAGAGGGACTTCCCTGCGGTGACGATCAAAAATGTTTGGCGTACGTTCAAGAGCGAAGCGGATGAGGTACATGCGGTGCAAGATGTCTCTCTCAGCATTCGGGCCGGGACTTTTTGCGTTTTGCAAGGGCGCTCTGGCAGTGGCAAAACGACATTGCTCAATTTAATCGGAGGATTAGACGCTGTCACAAGTGGGGATATTCTGCTTGAGAATCGCTCGCTTACCGATTTAGATGAAGAGGAGCGTTTGGATTTGCGCCGAAACACAATAGGGTTTGTTTTTCAAACATTTGGGCTGTTACCGTTTTTATCGGCGGCCGAAAATGTGGCGGCCCCGTTGCGCTTGGTACGCACTCGACGGGGGGACCGGACGCGCCGGATTGATGAGGTGTTGGGGCAGGTGGGGCTGGCTGAACGAGCAAATCATCGGGTGCATGAGCTATCCGGCGGGGAGCAGCAGCGAGTGGCGCTCGCCAGAGCGTTGGCCAACCGCCCCGACTTGATTTTGGCCGATGAACCGACGGGGCAACTCGATACGGAGACGGGGCTGGAGATTATTCAACTTTTGCGTCAGATTGTGGATGAGACTGGGGTGACGGTGGTAGTGGCGAGCCATGATCCAAAAGTGGCAAATGCGGCCGATCATATTTTTGAGATGCTAGATGGGAAGCTTATCCACCGGCCGAACCCCTCGTTTAATTGAGGCCGTAGTTTTTACCCCTAATTAAATAAAAGAAATCTGCAGAGTTTTGTGTATCGACCACGAACTTTCTATACTAGCTATTCAAGCCAACTGCATTTTTTGACTACCCACATTAGGCTAAGAACTGAGTAACCACAACACTATGAAACAACTTGAAGCAGATTATCTCGTTATCGGTACTGGCGCAGTCAGCATGACCTTTGTTGATGTCATGCTCGACGAAAGCGACGCGACTTTTATCATGGTTGATCGCCACCACCTGCCAGGTGGACACTGGAACGACGCGTATCCATTTGTGCGGCTGCATCAGCCTTCAGCATTTTATGGAGTTGCTTCCACCGACTTAGGCAGCAACCGGATTGATGAGACAGGCTCTAATAAGGGGTTTTACGATTTGGCTTCTGGCCCTGAAATCTCTGCTTATTTTGAAAAGCTGATGCGTGAGCGATTTTTGCCATCCGGCCGAGTGCAATATTTCCCGATGTGCAATTATGCAGGTAACAGCAAGTTCCACTCACTTTTGTCTGAACAGGGCTACGAGGTCACCGTGGGCAATAAAATAGTTGATGGGACGTTTTACAACACCACGGTCCCTTCTATGCATACCCGCAAATTTGCTGTCGAAGACGGTGTTACCTGCGTGCCACCCAACGATTTACCCCGATTGGCGGCTGAGCATAAACATTTCACCGTTCTAGGTGGTGGCAAGACGGCTATGGATACCTGCGTTTGGTTGCTCGATAATGGCGCAAATCCCGACACTATCACATGGGTGTGCCCGAGAGATTCTTGGTTGATCAACCGTGCATCGGTTCAGCCGGGGCTTGATTTCTTTGAAAAAACGGTGGGCGGATTTGCGGCCAATGTTGAGGCGATGCGAGATGCCACGTCGGTTGACGATCTATTTCTGCGTATGGAAGCGGCCGGAACGATGTTGCGCATCGATCCAGACGTGACGCCCCGCATGTATCATTACGCCACGATTTCTGACGGTGAGATTGCGCAATTGCGCCGCATAAAATCAGTCGTCCGTGAACAACGTGTCGACCGGATTGAAGCGGCTCAAATGGTCATGGTAAGCGGTGAAACGGTGCCAGTTGCCCCTCAAACGCTTTACATCGATTGCACCGCACGGGCGGTTGAATTTGAAGGCGAGTCTACGAAACCGGTGTTTGAACCTGGCCTAATTACGCTTCAGGCTGTGTTTGCTCCGTTGGTGACCTATAGCGCGGCCGTTATCGCTTATGTTGAAGCCAATTTTGAGAGCGATAAAGAAAAGAACAGCTTGTGCCTCCCTGTGCAGCTGGCTGATACGCCGGAAGAATGGATTCAGTCAACCTTGGGCAACATGATGAACTCATATAACTGGTCGCAAAATAAGGAGCTAAACAAGTGGGCAAACGGCTGTCGGCTTAATCCTAATTTTGCTGCTATACAGGAAGGTGCTGGCAAAGATCCTGCTCACAAAGAGATTCTGCGAAGCATCAAGCAGAATACCTTAATGGCTGTGATGAATGCTCAAAAGCTGACGGCTTAACTGTCAGTAGACGCAATTTTTTAGCCGTTTTCTTGTTGCCACTTGGTGACGGCGGCCGCGAGCGATTGCGCATTTGTTTCTGAATACCCGTTGTACCCTTTCCACAGAACATGCCCGGCCCTGTCTACTAGCAAGATACCGATGTGGTCTTCTGTTTTTAGCTCAAGGGATTGGCGAAACGCAGCTCGATCAATGTAGTAAGTCAGCGTACGGCCGCGTGTCTCAGGGTTTGGAATCCCCTGTCGCATCCAGTAGTTAAGCTGTATTTGGCCAAACTTGTTCATTTTTCCCACGACGGGCAACTCATAAAAATAGAGATTTTTATGCTCGGTTTCTAGCTGTGTGGCAAAAGGAAACCAAGTATCGATCTCACTTTGTTGCCATTCCAAGTAGCCGATAAAGAGTAGGTTGAGGTCGTGTTGAAAGTCATCCGGGAGCGTTATATTTTTCCCATTTAGATCTTTTGTGGTGAGTATGGGGAACTGCATTTAAATTTCCTTGTTTATGTTTTTAGCCTGTAGGTTTGATCATAAACGGCCGCCCAACGGTTGCCAACCGGAACTATTATTACTCTGTGATTGTCTCGACATTTCAGGCCGGCCGCGTTCAAATTAAATTATGGAAACCACTCAAAAAACAATTCAGATCGTAGGCTATGGCTCATTGCTGCTAGAAGAATCTGCCCGGAAAAGTGTGCCAAGTCTTACCGGCTTTCGGCTTGTGCGTGTACCGAACTATATTCGTATTTTCAACAAGGTTGGGATTGTGTTTCATACCCGGCGCAATATTGACCCGGCCGACCTGCGCCGGGCCTCCTGCGCCAGCCGTTTGCGAGGAGGAGCAGAAATTTGGTGTACGACGTTCGAATGTCCGTCCGAAGAATTTCCCGAATTGTTTGAGCGGGAGCATCGGTTCAAGTGGGTCGATGTTGAATTTGAGGAGCTGGGCGGAGGTTTCGGAAGGGGAATTATGTGTACGGAGTGGACCGATGACGAGTATAGAACCCATCGAATAAAAGATGATGCCGATTATTTCAATCGAGTCGGCCGGTTTTACCAAGGGAAGCTTTGGCGCGATGACATCTTGCCGTTTCCCGAATATCTACAGCTTTGCCTCGATGCGGCCGGTAGCCACAGCGAAAAGCTGGTCACCCACTTTCTCCAATCATCCTATTTAGCCGATGGTGTTACGACGCTTGAACGTTACTTGCAAACCCATCCAAATGCATTGAGAGCGGAATAACTCAACTTAGGGTCGGTATACTTTAGGCACTTGCCCGTATGATTTCGGGTGTTTGCCCTGTCCAAGAACGAAACGCACGAAAAAAAGAATTCGGCTCTTCATACCCCAATAAAAATGCGATTTGCCCACTACTGTACTCCGATTTCGTGAGATAGTGACGAGCCAATTCTTCACGTAACCGGTCTAAAATCTCTTGGAAGCTTGTGCCTTCGTTGCGCAGATGGCGTTGTAATGTCCTGCGGCTTACAGCCAAATGGGATGCAACGTCATTCACGTTATATTGCCCACCAGCTAACATCTCCATGAGGCAGGCTTGAACTTTTTCAGTGTACGTCGCATTTTGATCTAAGTCCTTCATCCGTTGGTTAAGCTCCGGTTCAAAGATCGACCACATCGCGTCATTTGCGCTGAGAAAAGGGCGTTCTGCATCTTGAGAAGAGAAGGTCACCCCATTGAAGGTTGATTTAATCAGGGGGGCCCCGGTATATGCTTCATAAGCAGCCTTCTCTCTGATATCAACCGTTGTGTGCAAACTTAGCGGCACAAGATGCCCACGTGTTGCCAAGCGAGGCAAATGCACCCACCAGGCTAGTTCCGCTGCAATCAGGCTTTCTGGCAAGTCGCCACAGCCAGGCAACGCACTGATCTCAATCGTTGTCTGGTTGTGATCGGTCTGAACCGCCAGACGGAGTGGCCCCACAAGGGGTTTATAGCGGGCGATCCGTTGCGCTGCGATGTTTAGGTTGGGGCTGCAGAAGCTAGCAAACAATGGAGGGCTAAATGTTTCAGGCGTAATACTTTTCGCAAAGTCTAACGGGAAGGTAGGATTATCGTGCAGAATCGCAGCCAGCCCATCCCATAGCCTAAAATACTCCTTCCCCGTAATCATCGGTATTTTGCGGGAAAGTAAATCGAGAGGGAGGGCGGCATGGCGCAACAAATCTTGAGGTGAGATGTTCAAATCCTTCAAAAGTATTTGCCACCCTAAATCTAGTGGGTATTTGCGATTGTCCATATTGGTTAATCCTTCAAAACTATTCAGGCATAGCCGTTAGATTGGGTCAACGTTCTAATCAGCAAGGGCCATTTCTAGTGTAGTGAGTAAGGTGCCAATTAGCATATCGACTTTCCAAGCGGCTTGGGGCAGTGGGTTGGCCCCATCAGCCGAAACCTGTGCCGCTTGCTCAAGCGTTGCTTGCGTAGCAGGTTCGCCGATCAGAGCCGCTTCCACATTTCGCATTTTGAGCGGAATCTGTGACACGCCACCCACACCGATACCCGCATCGGTGATCGTGTCACCGTCTACAACCAAGCGTACCGTGCATTCAACAATCGGCCACTCCGCTTCAAAGCGGCTGATCGAGCGAAAATATGCAGTTTTCTCTCCGGCGGCCGGAGCCGGTAGTATGACATGGGTCAAAATCTCACCCTCTTCTAGCATATGATCTCGACCATGTGCAGAGCCATCTCCGTACAGGTCCAAAATTGACATCTCTCGCTTGTTGGTTTTAACCGTGGCATTATATGCCATGAGCGAGCCGCCTAGAGTCGATGCATGATGATGGGCGCAACCACCTTTGTCAAAAATAACCCCGTTGGGATGGTGTCCGTCTCGGCCGCCACAGGTTGCATCCCCTTTTTTTGTACAATCTAAATCGGGATGCCGCAAATACCAACAGCGTGTTTTTTGGAGCAAACTGCCACCAAAGGATGCGGCCCAGCGAATTTGAGGGGTTGCCAAACCGTTGGCCGCTTTTGCCAAGCCAGAATAGTTTCCGGCCGTGATCGGGTTGTTCCCCACCTCATCAACAGTAACCAATGCGCCGATTGTGACTGTGCCATCGGCCGCTTGCGTGATTTCGTTGAGCCCTGCTACTGCATGAATGTCCACAACTGGGCCATCTGAGACCCCCATGCGATATCGGTCATGTAAATCGGTGCCACCTGCTCGAATTTCACCTTGAGCATCAGAAATTTCGTTGAGTTGTTTAATAACTGTGAGCATGATTTCCTCCTATCCTTTAAACTTTTTTAAGCCGGTTACAACATCATGTGGGGTGATGGGTGTGCTTAACGGCCGCCAGCCGGTCGCATGGTAAACGGCGTTCCCAACCGAACCCGCCACACCAACAGTTGCTAGCTCAGACAAGCCAATCCCTTGACCACGAACTTCTTCGTAACCCTTTTCATCAAAGTGAATATGGATGTTTGGCGTGTCACCAATCCCCGGAATTCGGTAATCGTTTAGATTTGCAGAAAGCGTATGGCCTGATTTACGGTCATATTGCTTTTGCTCGTACAGTGCATAGCCTAATCCTTGGATGACACCGCTATACATTTGGCTGTTTGCTAATTCTTTAACAAAAATCTTGCCCACGGCTATCCCGGTCCAAACATTAAGCGGTTTGATTTTGCCCAAGCGCGTATCGACTTCAACCTCTGTGACGATGGCGCTGTGCGATTTTCGCATCCCCGGTGCCGGTGCACTTTCGCCACCTGCTAGATTCAAACGCAAGCCCAAAGGTCCACGCTCTGCCCCCCGTTTGTCCGTGGCGCTAAACGGTTCAGCCACGGCGAGAATCTCTTTCCAAGGTGTAAACCCACTTGAGTGGTTTACACCCCCTTTGCCCAGCTTTGCGCTATTCAAGCCGAGTTTGGATTGAGCCTCTTTGATGAGATGGGCGACAACATCTTCGGCCGCTTTGTAGGTGGTTGGATAAACTGAAGTTGTGACTTGGCTGCCACCTGCGGTTGGCCCGTTCGGCCGGTCAGCATAACCGATGTCGATGATCACATCATGCCGATCGATTCCCATCAGATCTTCAATCGGTTTAGCCAATGAAGTCCGGGTTCCATTACCGATATCCTGTGTCGAACAGCTTACTTTGATCCCCTCAGGTGAGGAGCTGACCCGCACTTCCGTATTCGGATTGTAGATAAACATCCACTGGGTCGTTGATAGACCGATCCCACGGCGAAAACGGCCGGTTTTATCAGGATTGGCCTGTAGCTCTTTCCAAGCTGGAATCGTCTCGACCCAATCGAGTAGCCGCCCTTTGATTTCGTGGTCTGGATACCATCGGCGCCTGATCGTCACCGGATCTAACCCATGACGCTCGGCCGCATCATCAATCGATTGCTCAACCGCCCAGGCGGTAGCGGGCATGTCAGGGCCACGGAATGGGGTCCCATTTGCCGTGTGGGTCATCACCGCAAAATCTTTGTTGTCGTAATAAGTTCCGCTCGGTCCAGTCAGCCAAGCAAATGTGGCGGGCATGGTGCCACCGGCAGTCCCTGCATTCCCATATGCATGAATTTTCATGGCATCTGGTGCACCATTGTCTTTTGTAACTAAAGTGGTCTTCGTCAACGAGCCCGGCCGTAAGCTGGAATAGGACAGATCTTCCAAACGGCTATCGATGATACGTACCGGCTTTCCATCTGTGTAACGAGCCAAGGTGATGGCGGCTACAATCTCATTGTATAGCCCCTGCTTGCCTCCAAAGCCACCACCGATGTAGTGAGATTCAGTTGTGACTTGTTCGACATCAAGGTCAAAATGTTCAGCGATTTCTGTACGTAAGGCGCGTATCCCTTGAGATGATGCCATCACGCGTAACTTTTGCGGGCCGTCCCATTTGGCGACTGCCCCGTGTGGTTCTAGCGCAGTGTGAACCTGTTGATGGTTGTAGAAATCATTGCTAACGACGTTTTTGCCGGGATTGTTGGTAATCCGACGATTTGCGGCCCCTGATCGACGGGCGGTCAAAATGCCAGCTCGAACCTGTCCTACGTTATTGGTCCAACGATACGGCAGGCTAGTCCCTTCGGCCGCCGTTGGCTGATCATCATACCCATCCTCCCAGACTTCTGCTGATCTAGCGTCCATCGCTTCTTCAAAATCGATGACAGCAGGCAGTACCTCATAGTCTACTTTGATGAGCTTCAACGCTTGCTCTGCAATACGGCCGTTGATGGCAGCGACGGCCGCAATTGGCTGGCCGACCCAGCGCACTCGGTTCTTCCCTTCCAGCAGGTCAGCAACTGCAATCACCCCTTCAAGCGCAAGTGCTTCAGAGCTGTCGACTTTACGCACAATCCCGTTTGGATGAGCAGAGCGTATGATTTTGCCTTCTAGCTGATCGGGCCATTTGGTATCGGCCGTGTATTTCGCTTCACCCGTTACCTTTTCAAGGGCGTCCATGCGAGGGGCGACGATTTCAGTGACTTCATCGAATTTCCCTTCGCAAGCATCCCCGATGGCGGCGTAAATGCCAACGTAGGCTGCACAACGACAAAGATGGCCCCCCATCGCCAACGCGATTTCATGATGAGATGGCCGAGTGTTTCCATGCTTTGCTTGCCATCTGTTGTAGAACGCAATCCCCTCATTAACAAACCCAGGTGTGCAAAACCCACACTGTAACCCCTCGTTGGCCATAAAGGCCCGCTGAACCGGATGCAGATTGTCACGGCCGTGGGCCTCGATCGTCTGGATATCTTTCCTTTCCATGTGGTTGGCTGGCATCAAGCAGCTACACATCGGCACATCATCCACCAAAACGGTACAAGCGCCACAAATTCCACCACCGCAAGCCATTTTTGTGCCGGTTAAACCTGCCTGCTCACGGATCACATCAATCGCCGTTTCAGTTGGATGCGGGTCAAACTCAAACTCTTTTCCATTAATCGTCGTTTTCATGAATCCTCAATCTTTACCTGAAATCAATCACACCATACAAGGCTCAAAAGAAGATCAGGTTTGATATATTGGAAATGAGTGTACGGTATGGGTGGCAAGGAGCTACCATCGTACTGTGCCAACTTACTAGCGGATGGTGCCAAAATTTGGCTGGTGACACGGGAGGGGCAATTAATAGGCAGCATGATTCCTTGTAGATACTTGTCTCAATCAGTACACGGTTGACTCCCACATACTGAGTCAACCACTAAATACAAGATAGTGAGTTAGAGTGAAAGATTCTCAAGACCGTATTCTTCGTGATAGGGCTGGTCGAATAAATCGATTCGTCCCTGATAAACATCCAGTGCCCACTTGACCGATGAGATGTATCGGCCGATAGCGACGACGTTATGCCCAATGGCCCAACGGAGCGTATCGGTGGCGGACAAAAGCAACATCTGCGCCGTATCGATTTTGACCTGCTCAAACTCGTTTTGAGTGAACCCATAAGCCTGGAGAAATGTTTCAAATTGCTCTTGAGTAGGTTGAACCAACTTGAGAATAACGGTGAAGTCAAAATAAGGGATGACGTGTGATCTGGCACATCCCCAGTCAATAATAAACGTTTCGCAGAGCGGGGTTACGATAACGTTGTTCAGTGATAAGTCCCCATGACATAAGCCCAGTTGCCACTTTTTCTGTCTGATTTCATGAAAACAAGCCAACATCTGTGCATGTTCGGCCGGGCTTACAACCCCTAATGGCCGCAAAAAACCGTTAGCATCAATGGTGCTGATGTTGTAGTCAATATGGTCAGCAAAACTATGTGTGAACTTGTCTGAAAATTGGTTTGCGGCCGGGTCAACTAGCTCTAAGCCGAACCCATTTATCGGGACCGCATGGATTTTGGCGAGCTGCTCACCTTGTGACTGCCAGATCGCCAGCCGGTCATGAGACCCATCGGTCCCGGAAGTGCCCGCGACAAATTCTTGGATCATGAATGCTGTGTTTTTTAGATTCCCGATTCGGGTGACTTCAGGAGTACGGACCCCGGCCGCTCGTGCCTGTTGCGCGCACCAAGCCTCTTTTTGATATTCGCCTAATCGATGTTGATCTTGGGTCAGTCGAATAATATGGCTCTTGCCATTGGCTTCGACCTGAAAAACTTTGTTGACGCTGCCGACCGGAATTTGAACCGGTCCCCCGTCAACCGCTCCGATAAATTGTTGAGCAATAGATTTTGCTAGTAATAGATCTTCTGCCGTTGCTCTATTATCGTAATCAATCATCGTCTATCGCCTTAGATTTTTGCGTCTGCTACTTATCGTTGAGCCGACAAAATGAAATCGGCCGCTTTTTCGCCAATCATCATCGTCGCCGCATTGGTGTTCCCACCTACAATCTCCGGCATCACAGAGGCATCAGCCACACGCAGACCTTGAACCCCATGCACCTGCAATTCAGGGCTAACAACTGCCAGTGGGTCAACCCCCATCTTGCAACTGCTAGTGAAGTGCCAATTGGTTCCCAGCTTTTCACGGAGCCAGGCGATGATTTCAGCATCTGATTGGACCGCTGGCCCTGGAAATTCTTCTTGGGTTTCTGCACGTTGGTACGCTTCAGTTTGGATTAGCTGGCGCACGATTCTGACCCCTTTTAGGAGTGTCTGCACATCTTCATTTTGCTCGAAATAGTTGGGCTGAATGACAGGATGTTCTAGTGGATCACTTGACCTAAGCGAGATGATTCCTCGATCTTTCGGCCGCATGAGACTCACAGTGATATAAAAATCTACATCCTCTTCTGACTCAAAGTCAATCACGCTTGAATACAGCTGAATGTCTGGGTTTTCTAGCTCAGGCTCTGTTTTGAAAAATGCCCCGACAGACCCCCAGCTCATTCCCAGCACCCCACCTTTTGATTGCTCATATTCTTGCTCAGCGAGCGCCATCTGTTCGGCCGTCACCCGTAAGTGAGGATTGCAGGTAAAGCGCATCACCACCTGGGCATGGTCTTGTAAATTTTGCCCCACACCCGGCAGATCAACTAAAACTGGAATATTGTGTTTGTTTAATTCTGCGGCCGGGCCGATGCCAGAATTGAGTAAAAGCTGAGGCGAGTTGATTGTCCCGCCGCACAGGATAACTTCGTGGTTGGCGTGGACCGTTTTAAGCACTCCATCATGCAGATAGCAAACGCCCGTGGCCCGTTTTCCGTCGAATAAGATTTTTGTCGCCTGCGCGTATGGAATGGCGGTGAGGTTAGGTCGAGACAGTGCCGGTTTGAGCCAAGCATCGGCCGCACTAAAGCGCGCATTGTCTTTGCGCGTGTATTGATAGCGGCCGACTCCTATTTGTGTGGCGCCATTAAAATCCGGGTTAAGCGGCCAGCCCATCTCTTGCCCCCCTTCAATGAAACGCTCAATATTGAAAGATACCGGCGGTACAGCTCCTAAATTCGAGACGTGCAATTCACCGTTCGTCCCATGATAATCAGTTTGGATGTGTGCCTGTCGCTCCGATTTTTTGAAATAAGGGAGGACTTCTTCATACGACCACCCTTCGTTCCCTAGCTCTGCCCAGCGATCAAAATCCCAGCGAGCGCCACGAATATAGATCATATTGTTGATCGAGCTTGACCCACCAATCACTTTGCCTCGTGGCCAGTCGACCTTACGGCCGTTTAGCTGCGGCTGTGGCTCTGTTTGGTAGTTCCAATCTACAGCAGTGCCAAACAGATTCTTCCAACGCCACGGAATTTTGAGCATCGGGTCATCGTCTGGCCCACCCGCTTCAAGAATTAGGACCCGGTTGTTGGGGTCTTTAGATAGACGGCTGGCCAATACACATCCGGCCGAACCTGCTCCTATTATGATGTAGTCGTACATAACACTCTCTTAGCCTTTATATTAAACTTTTCAGCTTATATCGTTATATCGATTAGAAGTTGGTTGGCAACATTTAGCTGGTCACCGCGATTCTTCTAAAACGAAGATTTTCATCTCTTCGGGGAGGTCTGACTGATCCAACTCAATCGCTGTATCTTTTACCCAGCTGACCCGTTCTTGTGGATAGCGTTTTGTAAACTCTGTGACCGGGTAAACCTCAAGCGGGCAGCGGTCATTGTTGTAGTGCATCGGGATAACGATTTTAGGCTCGATCATGCGGATCGCATCGTCTAAATCAGTGAGTGAAATGCTGTAAAAGTCTCCGGTTAAACACAGCATGATGTCAACCTGTCCTTTGAGCGCCTGCAACTGTTCATCACGTATCGCATGCCCGATATCACCCAAATGTAGAATTCGGATGCCGTCCAGCGTAAAGTGATACATTGCGTTGTCGTCAGGATCACGGGGTTGAAGCGGCCCATAGGTGTTTTCCATAGCAGGGAAGGGTTTTACATGCAGCCCCTTAATTGTTTCCCCAGCCGAATCCAGTGCCAATGTGTTAACGATTATGGGGGCACCGGTGATATGGGTTGGGTCACAATGATAGAGATCGTTGTGTGAGCTCATGAGCACAATATCGGCCGGTTCATTGATCGGCTCATATTTGGCAACGTCTGGCCGGTAAGGATCGGTAATTACCGTCAGACCATCCCCCTCTAGGCGGAAGCTAGCGTGTGCATAAAATTGTATTCGCACCATTTTTCTCCATTTGTGTTTTCCTACTCTGACTTTTGTCAGGCTGAAGCAATGCCATGTATACCCCTTGAATGATCAGGCGTCAATTGCACTATATTTAGTGCTAGTAGTCTTCGCCGTTTGTATACTAAGAGCATTGGAAAGTCGGCCGTCTTTGGTGGAGCCTTCGGCCGAATCGACTACAATTGCTTAAATATTTAAACTTATTCCCACCCAGACAGTAGCCCCCATCCTCACAGGATAATTTATGACAACACAGGCATTGCCTTATATCGTTTTACTTGGCTTTATGTATGGCTCAACCCTCGTCGCTTCACGGTTTAGCGTTGGGCAGTTTGAGCCGCTCACCTACATCGGTTTGCGCGTCACGATGGCCGCGCTGGCGCACGTTGTCATCTATGCCGCCTCACGCCAAAGAAAGTGGCCAACAGATAAGTGGGTCTGGATTCATGCTTTGATTCTGGGGGTGTTTGGTACGGCGCTGCCGATGTCAGGCATGGTGATGTCTCTTGAATACCTATCAAGTGGTATGACCTCGATTCTGATTACGGTTGGCCCGGCCGTGACGGTTATTTTTGCTCACTTTATGCTTGATGACGAGCATTTAAATTGGCGAACCACAAGCGGAATCGCTTTGGCTTTAGCTGGGGCGATTTTGCTCGCTTTACGGGGCGAGACAGGGTTAGCTGATAATTCTGGGAGTGTAATCGGTTACGTGTTGGTTTTGGGCGCGATGTTGTTTGGCAGTGCAGGCACGATTTATGCTCGAAAATATATGAAGACGTACGATTCTTATGATGTGGCTAGTATTCGCATGTTTGGGGCGATGTTTTTGATGATCCCTCTATCTCTTTTAACCGTTGGTTTTGATTTGAGCCCGGTGACCACGGCCGGATATGGGGCGCTGGTATACGCGGCCGTTGTCGGCACCTTTGGTGGGATGATGCTCGCCTTTTACAACATCAAGCATTTTGGGGCGACCGCTTCTTCGATGACCGCCTATGTTGTTCCGATTGCGGCTAATATCGGCGGAATACTTTTGCTTGATGAGATTTTTACCCGTGGCATGTTGTTTGGCACAGCGTTAATTATTGTGGGCATCACCATCATTAACCGGCGTCAAAAAGCGGTTACTGACCCGCAATCGGCCGCGCCTGTACCCGCAGCAAAGTCAGGCGATTAACCTGCTAGGCTGGTCAATATTAGCTTTTTCAGTTAATCAGACCGTTTAAACTTCTGGTGCTTTTCCGTAATGAGAATAGGCCATCAATGTGTACAGCAACTTCTCCATCATTTCTGCCCGTAATTGCTGTCCTTCAGGTTTGGCAAAGAGATTATTCATCTCATCTGGATCATGCTTCAAATCGAACAGCTCCCCATGTTCAAACCCATCGTAAATGGTGAGACGTGCCTCATCTGTCACTAGGGTGCGCAAACAATAGGCACTGCCCAACCCCGTCACGTCCACAGGCATGCCTTCTTCTACCAGCACCCGGTCCCTCACCGATTCGGCCGAACCTTGAAGAATTGGAGACAAACTATGTCCCTGCATGCCCTTGTACTCCGGGCAGGATGCCAAATCAAGCACCGTTTGCCCAATATCAAGCAAGCTGACCAGCGATCCGCATTTTCCAGCAGCCATACCTGGCGCCCTGATCAACAACGGAACTTGAATCACACCTTGATAATGGACCGCGTGTTTCAACATCAGCCCATGATCGCCAAACGCATCACCGTGATCGCTCGTGAAAACAACCACCGTATTCTCGTCCAATCCTAGTCGTTTAAGCGTCTCCATAATCTGCCCGATGCCTTCATCGAGCATCGTAATCGATCCATACTCAACCGCTGAGGCCTTGCGGAACTGATCTTCATCCATGCAAAAAGGGAAGGGGCCGCGATGGTTGTTTCCGCGATTGGCGACCAGTTCCTGCACATAAGGCATAGAATCTTTATGGGAATCATGAAACGTTGCCGGTAGAGGAATCTCATCTGCATCGTACATGTCGTAGTAGTGACTCGGTGGTGAAAACGGATGATGTGGATCAGGAAATGATGCAAACAGAAAAAACGGACGATCATCGTCCTGGGATTTTTCTAAAAATTTAACACAGCGCTCGGTTACATAGCTGGTGGGATAAAGTTCTTTAGGTGTCGAACTTTGATAAATCTGGTTCCAGCTATCAAATCGTTTAAGCGCATTTTTAGGCCCACCCATCGTGCTTTCATCCAGCCCCCGCTCGCGTGCCCAGTGAATGTAGTGGCCGCTTGGCCGATCATTATGTCCACAAACCAGCTCTACATGGTCAAAGCCATAATAATCTTCAGGCATCTCAACCCATTCTTTTTGATGCCGGGCACCATACTCCCAAGTGTCCCAGCCGTCTTCACGCTTTGGGTTAACCGCTTCACCCTCTCCTGACAAAAAGTAAAGATCGGGTGCGCCTTTCATATCGGGGGGCACATCAAACATCTCTTGGAGGTGCGATTTGCCAATGTGCCCTGTGCGGTAGCCGTTTTCGCGCAGCACGCGCACAAACGTGTTCGCATCCCAATCGAGCGGCGTGCCGTTGTCCCATGCGCCATGAACAGATGGCATACGCCCCGTGAGCACGGTGCGGCGGCTTGGCCCACAGATCGGGTGTGTCGTAAACGTCCGCTCGAACTGCATGCTTTCTTCCGCCAGCCGATCGAGATTTGGCGTTTTTACAATTTTGTTGCCACCAAAACCGGTATGGTCGGGTCGCAATTGGTCGGTGATGATAAATAGAATATTGGGTAGCGTCATGCCTATCCCCAACTCAGTACATGCGTCACCTGCTTGCTGGGATCAATAATTATGCAATCCTCAGGGCAGTCGTACTCACATAGCTTACACAACATACAATCCACATCGTAGATTGACTCAACCATTTTCGTTTCAGGATTAATTCGGATCACATCGATAGGGCACGACCGCACGCAAATGCCGCAATTTGTGCATAGGTCATAATCGATGTTGACATTTAAAGGTAGATTTTTCATTGTCTTTGTTGTCCTTGTCGCTACTCGACTATGCCGTTCGCTTTTTCAGCCACTTGCGCTTGCAACAGTTCATCCTGTTCATTGAGCCTGTCAATGTGCGCCTCTTCACCAGGAAAGCGCCACTCGTACCGCTCCTGATATGGCACCGAAAAATCAGGCCAATGCTTCTGTGGAATCGGCTCCTTAAACAGCTCCATTTGACCACTTTCGTCCTGCTTGAGCAGCGTCCACGCCAACCAGTTGGCATCATCACGGTATGGATAGTCTTCGCGGAAGTGACAGCCCCGACTCTCCGTGCGAAACAATGATGAGCGCAGGCGCATCTCAGAAATTAGCACCATATTGCGTGCTTCATGTACCAGACGCAACTCGTGATTGTCAGTCGCATACATTTTTGGCACAAGGTGGTCGCGAATAAACTCGACAAATGTCAGCGCCGCTTCAAGGCGTTCACCTGACTTAATAAACATGACGTAGTAGGGCATCATCACGTTTTGCAGATTTTGGATGACCCAGCGGGGGCCAAAGCCACCTTTACGTTCTGTAGGGGCCAAAATTTGTTTGCGCATCGCTTCGATGGTTGCATCGTCGATTTCTGGAGATTCGGCCGATACTGCATACTTCGCCGCGGCCGTGCCAGCCCGTGCACCGGTCACACTGCAGTGGGCAGACGACAGACCCATCGCTGCATACACCGCGCCCGTTGACATCGTGCCCAACGAATCACCTGCCGCATACAAACCTGGCACCACCGTCGAGCAATCATAATCAGCCGGCCATATTCCTTCCGCCTTATGAACCGCCATACCTGACGCACCACCCCCGACCATTTCTTGAGGCTCAAGATCCTCACGCTCGGGATAAAACATAAGCGGTGCACGGCCAGCATGAACCTCAAACTCCATATCTGGAAAAAGAGTGCCACGAAGTTTAACGTCATCACCTTCTGCATTGACAAGTCTGCCTTTGGGTGGCCCCAGATCCTCGCGTTTTTTGCCACCAAACTTAAACTTAAAGTTGAAATTGGCCGGTTCCATCGCAGAGGTTGGATGTGGATCGACATATTCTTTACCGAGAATCTCAGCTCCGACGCGATAAGCCATTGCATCGCCATCCCCAGTTAAATTGTGGATTGGCCAACTTGGTGGTTTCAACCCACTTGCACCAGTTGCCATCACTACCGCTTTTGCTTTAAAAATGGTCAACTTATATGTCTTCCAAGAGAAGCCAACAGCACCGACTAAACGGCCGTCCTGCTTAATCAATTCAGCGATCATCGTGCGATCTAAAATACGAATTTTGCGCTCTTTTACTTTGTCACGCAGCATCGTTGGAATTTGAATTGGCCCCATGAAGATTGTTTTGGTCGCGCCAAGATTGCTGTTACGACGATAGTAGCTACCATCATCGTTCTTTGCCCACTCTACGCCCCAGTCAGTAAACTCCTGGAAGCGCTCATATGAGTCTTGCAAACCGATCTTTGTCCACTCTGGATGGTTGACATATTCTCCAATTTCGGCCGTTGTACGCAACCATTCATCGAGATCGTCACCCCAGTCAGGGTTAAACACAAGATGGCTGTCAACGTATGGAGATTGCCCCGTGCGGCTGACAAATCCCTTATCAACTAGGACAACCTTGGCTCCGCCCTCTTTGGCCTTGATTGCAGCCATACAACCGGCGATCCCGCCGCCAATGACCAATACATCACATTTAACTACTCTGTCTAATTCCATTTTCAATCCTTCAAGATTCAATTCAATAGTTGAAATGAATCTTTAACTGTTATATTGGTCAGAGCTGCTGCATCCGAGACGACATGGCACGCGATAGCGTGACCATCGTCTATTTCAATCAGTTCAGGGACGTCGTGTTTACAACGATCGATCGCCACCGGACAACGCGGGTGAAAGCTACAACCAGTGGGTGGGTTCAGCGGACTGGGGACTTCCCCGTGCAACATCATCCGGGTACGTGTTTCCTCAACAAATGGATCGGGAATCGGGATGGCGGAGAGCAGCACCTGTGTGTAAGGGTGGAGCGGGTTATCGTAGAGTGATGCTGCGTCGGCGATTTCAACAATTCGGCCGAGATACATCACACCCACCCGATCACTAATATGGCGCACAACGGAGAGGTCGTGCGATACAAAAAGATAGCTTAATCCGTCCAGACCTTCCTGCAGCTCTTGCAGGAGATTGATGATTTGAGCCTGAATCGAAACATCCAGTGCCGAAACCGGTTCGTCACAGACGATTAATGCCGGGTCACTTGCCAACGCGCGGGCAATAGCCAGCCGCTGGCGTTGACCGCCACTAAACTCATGGGGGACACGATTTTTTAGATTGGGATTGAGCCCTACCAGTTGCATCAACTCTTCGACCCGCGCATCGTAGGCGGCGCGACCACTGACCAGCTTGTGAATCAGCAGTGGCTCACCAATGATGCTGCCTGCAGTTTGACGCGGATCGAGAGACCCGTTTGGGTCTTGGAAAATGAGCGACATTTCGCGTCGCAACGACTTGAGCTTGCGTTCTGGTAGGGCGCACATATCTGTGCCTTGAAAGATGATCTGACCGCCAGTCGGCCGATCGAGCTGTACCACGCAACGCCCGGTTGTCGTTTTTCCACAGCCACTTTCACCAACTAGACCCAGCGTTTCGCCTTTGCGTAATTTAAAGCTGATGCCGTCAACCGCTTTAACCTCTGCTACCTTCCGACGCAGCAGTCCCTTTGTGATTGGGAAGTACATCTCTAGGTTTTTTACTTCCAAGATGATCTCATCTTGCAGATTCTTCTTGGTATGGGATTTTATGTCGATTGAAGATGTAGGGATGATTTCGGCCGATTTTCCACCCATCTGCCACGGCTCCAAATCGATATGACATGCCACGCCATGCTGCCCATCAATTTGTCTCAGCTTCGGCCGTGGCTGCTTGTAGCAGATATCAAGACGATGCGAACAGCGAGGCAAGAACGGACAGCGATCGGGCAGGTCGATCAGGCCCGGCGGCAGGCCGGCAATCGGTACCAATTTTGAGTGTTTATCATCTAAGCGCGGTACCGCATTTAAGAGACCCCGCGTGTACGGATGCTGAGGATTGGCAAAAATTTCTTTTGTCAGCCCTTCTTCCACAACGCGTCCCGCGTACATCACGTAAATTCGCTGCGCGTAACGTGCAACCACACCTAAATTGTGGGTCACAATGACTAGAGAAGCATTGAACTCCTTAACCATCTCCTGCATCAGGTCGAGCACTTGCGCCTGCGTTGTCACATCGAGTGCAGTTGTTGGCTCGTCCGCAATCAGCAGGCGCGGATTGCAAGAGAGCGCCATCGCGATCATGACCCGCTGCCGCATCCCACCACTAAATTGATGGGGGTAGTCGTCAATACGCTTCTCAGCGGCCGGAATCCCCGCCAAGGTCAGCAGTTCGATCGCTCTTTTTCTAGCTGCCTTCATACCCATGCCGAGGTGTAACTCAAGCATTTCAGTCAGCTGCCGGCTAATCGTCATAACGGGGTTCAGCGACGTCATCGGCTCTTGGAAGATCATTGCGATCTTGCCGCCCCGAATCTGGCGCATATCGTATCCGTTTGCCTCGAAATCAAGTACATTTTGTCCTTCAAAATGCACATCTCCGCCCAAAACCTCGCCCGGTGGCGTGGGGATAAGCTGCATCACCGAAAGCTGGGTAACCGATTTGCCAGACCCGCTTTCACCTACAACACCAACGATTTCCTGCTCCTTCACATAAAAGGAAACCCCATCGACCGCTTTAACAATCCCACCGTCAGTGTGAAAATGCGTTTGCAGGTTATCTACATCGAGCAAAACTGAATTTGTGTCGTTGTCCATTACAGTGATCCTCGTAGTCTGGGGTCAAGTGCATCTCTCAGCCCATCGCCAACCATGTTGACAGCAAAAACAGTTAACATAATCGCCAACCCTGGTGCAAATGAAAGCATCGGTGTCGTAAACAAGTAGCGGTATCCTTCGCTCACCATCGCGCCCCAGGCGGCATCTGGTGGGGTGACACCAACACCCAGAAAGCTAAGACCCGCTTCGGCCAAAATTGCCTGTCCCAACATCGTCGTCATTAGTACGATGACTGGAGGGAAGCTGTTGGGAAGGATGTGGCGTAGCAAAATGCGCGCGTGGCTCGCCCCGATTGCACGCAAGAAACTGACGTAGTCGTGCTCTTTGAGCATCATTGTCTGCCCTGCTACCAGCCTGGCGTAGGGTGGAACCAATCCGATGCCCAATGCAATCACGATGTTGCTTAATCCGCTGCCCAATAAAGCTGCAATGGTGAGTGCCAGCAATATCAGAGGGACCGCCAGCATCGCGTCAATCGTACGCATAATGACTGTGTTGATAATGCCGCCAAAGTAGCCGGCAATCAGGCCAAGTGATATGCCGATTGACGCGGCGAGGCCAATCGCAACAACGCCGACAATCAGCGAGGTGCGTGAGCCATAGATAATGCGGCTCAGCAGATCGCGGCCAAGTGTGTCTGTCCCAAGAGGGTGCGTCCAGCTGGGTGCGCCGCGTATGTTCGTCAAGTTTTGTTTGAAGGGATCATGGGGTGCGATCCAGGGCGCAAAGATCGCCACAATGATCAGGATGGCGATAACGACGAGCCCGAACACAACCAGTTTGCGTTTGAAGAACACGCGTACAAAACGGGTAAACTCGTCTGCACCAGGTGGTGTTTCAACAAATTGGTCGGAGGGAGTTGTTTCGTTAATGATAATGTACCGTTTCTTGAATGTTCGGCCGCTTAGGCAACCTGAATTCTTGGGTCAATCCAGCCATAAGAAAGATCAACAAGGAAATTTGTTAACACCACAATGAGTGCGATTACAAGCACAACACCCTGCACAATTGCATAGTCCTGCGAAAAAAGTGCGTTCACAGCCAGCCGCCCCATACCTGGAATGTTGAAAATTGTTTCGATCAACACTTGCCCACCTAAAATTCGCGGAATCGCGAGGCCACCGAGCGTGACAACAGGCATGATGCCATTGCGAACGATATGCCGCATAACGACTGTGCGTTCACTCAGCCCCTTTGCCCACGCCGTGCGCACAAAATCCTCGCGTGCCACCTCAAGTATCGCCGACCGCGTCTGACGGGTTGACCCAGACATATGCGGCAGTGCCAAACAGAACACCGGCATAATCAACTGCCGCAAGCTCATGCTCAGGTCGTCAAATGGCGAGGTGTAACCTTGAATCGGAAGCCAATCGAGCTGCAATGCGAGGCCATAGATAAGCAGAATGCCTACCCAGAAGATGGGGGCTGTCACACCAGCATTGGCTAAGACAGTCAAAATCGTATCCTGCCATTTGCCCTGCCGCATCGCACACACAATGCCAGCAGGGATGCCAATGAGATGCGCGATAATCCATGCGATAGAGCCAATGTAGATTGTTTTGGGTAGGGCACGCTTGATTTCTTCATTGACAGTTGCGCCAGTGAAGATTGACTCACCCAGATCACCGCGCAAAACGCCGCCTAACCAGTCGAAGTATTGCACAGCAAGCGGGCGGTCAGTGCCGAACTGTGCCCGAATTGCCGCAACATCTTCTGGTGTGGTGGCTCTCGTCCATTCGTCCTGACTGATGTAAACGAGAATCGGGTCACCCGGCAATAGCCGCATCAGCAGAAATACGACTAACGTAACGAGCATTAAGACAACGAGCGCCTGCATTGTCCGACGAATGATGTAAGAAGTCATTACCATTACTATCTCCTGTTACGTTAGTCGTTCACTTCAGCTAAATGCCTGGTGCTTTGGTGCTACTCACCAAAAGACGCCCATTCAAAGCGTGGTGAAGGGGTGCCGCCGAATGTCCAGTTCATGTCGCTAATACTACCGTCGTCCACGGAGACAATCGGCAGATTCCACAACTTAACCAGCATTACATCCTCATACAGCAACTTTTCCATCTCTTCAAGCAAACGCATCTGCTCTGCGGGGTCTGGTTCACCAAGCGCTTGCGCCAATAAGTCAGAGAACCCCTCTGGCCGTGGTATGCCGGGGAAGTAGATGGTGTTTTCGGCGAGCGTTTCGTTCGTGCTGCTCAACGGGTTAAGTGGTCCGCCTCGCTGGGTGGTGAAAAGAATATCGCTACCTGCAGGTGGTTCGAGGCTCAATTGGTTGAGCGCCACATCATCAACGGGGTTAATTTCTATGTTGATGCCAACTTCTGCAAGATTAGCCTGTACTGCGAGGAAGAAGGATTGATTTTGTCGTGAACCAACTGTAGCAACAATGCCATCTACGCCGTCAGGATAGCCAGCTTCCGCCATCAGCTCACGTGCTTTGTCAGGATCGTATGTGCGAGGTGTCGTGTCCGGGTTACCACCAGCCAGACGGAGACTATGGATAACTTCGTAGTATGGGTCCACGAACCCGTTGCCGAGTGCCGCAGTAATCGTCTCTTTGTCGATTGCATACTCCAATGCCTCACGCATGCGTACGTCTGACCATACTGAATCTGAGTCAGCTAGGTTCATCACAATCACAAAATGCGGCCCCGGGAAGACTGCAACCTCATAGTCACCTGTCGCCTGTAGCTCGCCTGCTGTTACCGCATCAACTTGATACAGCGCTTGTACATCGCCAGCCTGAAGCATTGCAATGGCGGTCACAGGATCAGGTACTTGCTCAATTTCCAAACCTGCCATTTTAGGATGACCTTCTCTCCAATAATCTTCAAAGGCTTCGAAACGCAACAATTGCTTTGGTTGGAATTCAACTAACTTCCATGGGCCGGTACCAACTGGGTTGTCATTGGCCCACTCTTCACTATTCGCTTCAAACGCGTCTTTTGAGATCATGCGTGATACACGGGCAAAATCGCTTAGCAAAAGGCTGTCCCATGCTGACAGATTTGTGCGAATGGTGTAGTCGTCAATGATGTCAATAGAGCTGACTTTGGAAAGAAGTGGTGTGCCGCCGGCAAGCCACTGTTCGAGATTCCACTTAGCAACTTCAGCGTTGAATTCACTACCGTCATGGAATGTCACACCCTCACGCAATTTCCACGTGTAGGAAAGGCGATCTTCTGCAAGCTCCCATTCTGTTGCCAATCGTGGAATATAAACGCCAGCCTCATCATTGCTGGCATCGATCAATGTCTCGACAGAAATCCCATGATAGACCTGGTTGTAGCGCAAGACGTTTAGGGGAACGCCAAATCGGTCGGCTGGCAATGCGAAGTTGAAGCGATAGATGTCGCCAGCTTGGGCATTTTCTGCTTCTTCAACCTCTTCCTCCTCTGCTATCTCTTCTACCTCAGTTGATTCGACTGCTGGCGCTTCTTCTGGCTCGGTATCCGGGGTGCCTGCCGAGCTGCTACAAGCAGCAAGAAACAGACCTAAAACAATTAGTAAACTCAAAACAAACTTGCGGGGTTTCATTTTTAATCTTCTCCTTTTTATAGGTGTAATGAATACATCTATCGACTCTTCTAATTGGCTAAGCGAAGCCTTATGAATGTCAATACTCAAAACTGTGTGCTTGCGATGTTTGGGAATTAGCAAGTCACTGCTTTGGGATATCTCACAAAACTAAAAGCACCTTACTCTGTCGTCTAACGTAGCGATTCTAGAATCGCATTAAGACATATGCGCCAGGATTCGCTCAACAGCTTATGCAGGTTTGCCATTGAGCGTTTCTGGGGCATCTAAATAGGAAAATTTGTCGGAAATCGTTTTGGTCGTTGAAAGCAGAAAACGGGCGATGGATGCTGTTGAATCTTCGGAAAAGCGGGCTGAAGGTATAAGCACCACAACTGCGGCGACTGCCTCACCATGGTGGCCAAAAATCGGCGCACCAATCGCGCTAATGCCCACGTCAAACTCATCTCTGTCAGTTGCGAATCCCTGCTGTTTATATTCAGCCAGACGTGCTTTGAAAACGTCTCGATCAACAATTGTGTTTTCTGTGTAGCGTTTCATTTCCCCTTTTAAAGAGGCATCAACTCTGCTTAAGTCTGAAACAGATAAAATCGCTTTGGCACCGGCCGTAACATGCACAGGGGGAGGCGTTCCAACCTGCCCACCAACCTTCAGCGGGCGGACGCTCTCCTCTTCGTAAGCAACGACAGTACGGTCCCCCGACCAGACTTCAAGCACAATCGTTTCATCCAGTTCGTTCCGCAGCGCGGTGATGTGAGGACGGGCAACGCGCACAATTGTGTTGATAGAGGTTTCTGCCAGTAGTGTCCCTAACTCGTAAATATTCGCGCCTAAGCTAAATTTTTTGGTATTTGGGTCTTGGAAGACAAAGCCATGTTCGGCTAACGTCAATAGAATTCGGGAAGCGGTCGCCTTGTGATAGCCCAGTTTTTTGCTGAGTTCACCTGTTCCCATCGGCCGATTGTTAGGTTTGAAAGCGAGAAGAACTCTTAAAGCCTTCTCAATTGCGGTTTCTTTGTCACTCATGGTGTCTCACTATGCAAGATGGTCATATTGCAACTTGAGACTATTGTAAGATGGTTCTTAGATTTTGTCTAGTCAATAGTGATACGGGCCTGAGATTTCGCGTACTCGTGTCTATACTGGCTAAGTTTTCGGCCAACTATCGTTAAAGATCAGGCTGATTTGCGAAACGGGTTGGCTGAAAAAGCATTACTAGAAGAGCATCAAGTCTTGCATCTTGAAACCAATGCTAATCAACATCTCTAAGAACAAAAAACAGAGCCACCCTGAGTGGGTGGCTCTGTTGTAACAATTCTCTCCAGATATAAATCAGATTGCTAACCCGCAATCGGTCGCGCCTGTACCTGCGGCAAAGGAAGGCGATTAACTGCCTAGATCTGTCATTGGTAGCGTTTCATCCGCACTCCATTCAAGCAGACTCGCATCGTACACCGCCACATTTTCATGCCCCATTAGCAATAAGCAAAAGGCATCTACCGTTGCCGCAATGCCACCGCCACAGTAGGTGATAACCCGTTCGGCCGAAAGCAACCCCTTTTCATTTAGTCGCTGAGATAAAAGCTCTGCATCCAAAAACTTGCCCGTGTCTGCATCCAGCATTGCAAACATTGGGACGTTCACCGCTCCGCTGATGTGCCCCTTTCTTTTGCCGTATCGCACTTTGTCTTCGCCACTGTAAGATGCATGTGACAGCGCATCAACGAGGCAGACACTTTCTCGCTGTTCTGCAGCTGCGAGGACTTCTTGCTTGCCCACCACCGCGTGACGGCCGTCGCTGATTGCTACAAAATTTGCTGCTGGGTATCTGCTTTTTTCTGTTGAAACAGGGTGCCCCTCTGCCACCCATGCCTCCCAACCTCCATTTAGAATCGAGACATTGACCCCCATGTGATGCAGCGTCCACCAGGCCCGCGTACACCACATCGTTCCGTTGTCGATACCCGGCCGGGGTGTGGCGGCATACAGCACCACGTGTGCGTCTGCGTCGATGCCCCGTTGTGACATCGCCTGTTCGAGCCGCTTTTTCGGCGGCCACATCCAGGGGAGTGGCGAATCAGGATCAGATAAGTCACCTTTTGCGCTAGCCACGTCGAGAAACATCGCACTTGGGATGCGCCCTTCCGCGTAGTGCCTCTCTTCCGCAATGTTTTCAAACTTTGAGGTCAACATACCGGTGACATCGAGAATCCGTAAATTGGGATTGCTTAGATTGCGGACCAGCCACTCTGTTTCGACAAGGTAGGATGGGTTTGGATAAGTCATATGTTCTCCGAGGGGGTTACGCTAATTCGGCCGCAATCGCATCTTGCACCGTTTGTCTCTGTAGCATTCGCGTACGATGATCAACCACACGTGGAATCCGATCTAGATTCACACCATCACCTTCTAGCCACTGGGCAAGTGTAAAAAGATATGGATCAGCAATCGTGTACCGACCCCCCATCACCCATGGACCACGCAAATAGGTTTCCTCGATATAGTCAAAACAGGCTCCAACCGATTCAGGTACTTTTTTCTGCATCGCTGCGATTGCATCTGGATCATCGGCCCAGCGAGTGCCACGCATGCGGTGGGCATGGGCCACATGCACCGTCGAGCATAAATAGCTGTTAAACGCTTGAATGGCGGCAAATGCAAATGGATCTTCAAAAGGGACCAAGTTTGCTTCTGGATGCATTTGAGCGATGTAAACCAGCATCGCAGGTGTTTCGGTTAGGACACCTTGCGGGGTTTCCAAAGCTGGAACCCGCCCTTTCGGATTGATACGTAAATAGTCAGGCGATAGCTGCTGCTTTTGGCGAAAATCGATCCGATTCAAGGTGTAATCGGCGTTGACTTCTTTCAGGACGATGTGAGAGGCTAGCGAACAGGTGTGGGGCGTAAAATGGAGTGTAAACGGTTGAGTCATGGGCAGATTTTACTGTGCTTAGGTAAAGGGGCAAGCTGCAGAATTAGCCCGATTCAAAATAAAAGGTGCCGTATTTCGGCCGCTCCCATAAACTTCCAGTCAGGAGAAATATTATTATGTCTAAACCCACTGTTCTTATTACTTCGGCCGCTGGTCGTATCGGCCGGGAGCTAATTGCTCGTCTGGCTCAAACCCAACAATTTACAGTTCGAGCCTGCTACTTCAGTGACGCCAAAGCCGATTTTCTTAAAACGCTTGGTGCCGATGAAGTCGTTAAGTTTGACCTAAACGATTCTGCCACATGGGCCAAAGCGTTAGACGGCGTTTCAGCCGTTTATTCTGCGTCACTTGACCCGCTGCTAGAAGGGCACTTGGCGTTTTCTAAAGAGCTTGGCAAACACAAAGATCAGATCAAGCACGTCGTACGGGTTAGCTGCATGGGGGCCGATACCAACACCGCCTCATACGATCCGAATAAGCATTCGTCACGGGCTGGTGCATCGATTCCGCTCATGTTGCAACACTACTGGTGGGGTGAAAAGGCTCTGGTCGACGAGGGTTTAAACGTAACCGTTTTGCGAAACAACTTTTTCATGAACCATCTGCTTAAAACAGATAGCGAAAACATCAACAATGAAGGGTGGTTTTCAAACCCGTTGGGTGATGCCAGAAACTCATTTGTGGCTACCCGAGATATCGCCGAAGCGGCGGCAGTTGTCTTAGCAGAAGGGCCAGACCGCCATGCCAACAAGTTTTATGACATCACCGGTCCCGAGCCGCAGTCGATGAGCGAAATCGCGGCCGATTTAGGGCGTGCGATGGGGAAAGAGCTTGAGTATAGGGCCCAGTCGATGGTCGATTTTGAGAATGATTTTGGCAGCACACGGGCTGAATTCTTTGAATATTTGACCAACGGTTTTTACTGTCGTTGCAGCCCTGATTTTTACAACATAACCGGGCATAAACCGACGGCCTATTACGATTACTTGACGACAGCAGGCGCATCTGGCGAGACCGGTTTAGAAGAATTGTGGCAGGGGAACCTTTGGAAAAAAGGAGAAGATGCGATGAAAGCGGCGGCCGAAGTTAAGCTAGAAGACTAAAGATAGCCTTCCTTAACTTGTGAGCTCATGCTCATCCTTTACGGCTTTGTTCAAGCTGCTTTTTGAGTTGTTCATTCTCCTCAGTCAGCAGCCGGAGCTGCTCATTGACCAAATGCTGGGCTTTTTTAATGTCTATGAGCTGTGGGATGTATTTGGGACAGTTCCAGTCGGTTGCAACAATGTCAATTGTGGCGATGCGTTCAATTTTCCCCTGTCCAGGTGTTTCTAGCCGCTTGATCAGTTCAGGCTCCGCATCTTCGACATGTTGCATCTTCAAGCGGCCGAGCATTTTTAGCCGTGCCTTTTGCTCATAATCCATCAGGAATAATGCGACCCGATCATCATGCGCCGCATGCCCCATCGTGATGAACTGCTTGTTTCCTTGGTAATCAGCAAATCCTAACCGATTTGGCGCCACGACTTTCAAAAAGCCCTTTGGCCCGCCTCTGTGCTGCACATACGGCCAGCCGGTCGATGAGACTGACGCGATGTAGAAGCTCTCTCGTTCGCTGATAAAGTTGATATCTGCCTGATCTAAGGTTTCTTTTGTGCGCCCTTTATAAAAGGAGGCATATTTTTCACCTGTCTCAGCTTGATCCTGTAGATCACGTACATCGTTTATAAAAAGAAGTTCGCCATAATTTTCCATAGGGGTAGTTTGACCAAATTAAGCATAAAGGCAACTTTTTCTAATATCGGTTGTTATTATGCTAGATCTTCAGCTACACGATATCCTTTAAGGAAAAATTGTTTGACGGTGTCCTTCGTTTGAACCGAATTAGGAGAAAAAATGTCCACGCACCCCCCCATTACCCCGGCCGAAATCATGTCCCGCGCCCAAGCCCAACAAGATCAATTGATCGAGTGGCGGCGCACGATCCACACGACTCCAGAATTGAGCTTCACCGAAGTTGAAACCGCCCGCCTCGTGCAATCGGTGCTGCACGATTTAGGGATCGAAGCGGAAACCGGCATCGCTGAAACAGGCGTTGTCGGCCATATCGAGGGGGTCACTGGCCCCACCGTCGGCCTGCGGGCAGACATGGACGCCCTCCCCATACTCGAAGCGAATGGCACCGAATTTGACAGTCAACGGCCGGGCGTGATGCACGCCTGTGGCCACGATGCCCACACAGCCATTCTTATGGGAGCCGCCACCATCCTCAAAAGCTTTGCGGACGAAGGGCGACTGCCCGGCAATATCAAGCTGCTGTTTCAACCGAGCGAAGAAAACCTCGACAGCGATGGGAAATCTGGAGCGGTACGCATGATCGAAGATGGGGCGATGAACGGTGTCGATGCGGTCTTTGGCCTGCACGTTGACTCCGGCACCGACGTCGGGCAAGTCTCAACGCGGGCCGGTGGCTTTATGGCAACCGGGGACGAGGTCGAAATCATCGTGCGTGGGAAAGGGGGTCACGCCGCCCGGCCGCATATGGGCGTTGACCCGCTGCTGCTCTCTGCCCATCTACAACTGGCCGTACACAATATCATCAGCCGCCGCCTTGACCCGCTCGAATCAGGCGTTATTACGCTGTGTACCATTCACGGTGGCACTGCCACCAACATTATTCCGGATGAAGTCAAGATCGAAGGGACGATCCGCAGCCTCAACTTTGAAACCCGTGACCTGCTCCGTGAAGAGTTACGCCGCGCCTGTACCGTCGTCGAAGCACTGGGCGGGTCGTTTGAGCTGACCATCGAGCCGTATGGGGTTGGGATGCCGACAATTAACGATGCAGAAGCGACCGCTGTCACCTTTGACGGTTTGCATAAGCTGCTCGGCAAGGAGCAGGTTTATGAGCATGTTCCGGTCATGGGTGGGGAAGATTTCTCAGCCATGCTGCAAGAGGCTCCCGGCTGCTACATGTTCTTGGGTGTTAAAAATCCCGAATGGGAACAGGAGTACCCGGTGCATACCCCCACCTTCCGCATTGACGAGCGTGCGCTTGCCATCGGTGCAGCCTCGCTCGCGGCTACCGCTATCGAGTGGATGCAGCAAAAAGGATAACCGGTAAGATAAACCAATCAATCAAGGGCGAATTGCTCTTTTAATAGCCGAACGGCTTGCGACCTTATGACTAACTTAAACACTGACTACGATGCACATAAAATCGCCGAATCCCTTGTGATTGACGGTGACCTGACCAAACCTGTTTGGCGAAACGCCCGAAAAACCGGCCGCTTTGTTGACATGGCCACCGGTAGCCCTGGCTTCTACGATACCCGCTCAGCATGTGTCTGGAACGATACTCATCTCTACGTGGGTTTCTGGATTGAAGAGCCGTTTCTGTCGGCCGAACTGAAAAATAGAGACGATATCATCTTTAAAGAGAATGATATCGAGCTATTCATCGATGGGGGTGATTGCTACTACGAGTTAGAGATCAATGCATTAGGTACTATTTATGAAGTGATGTTTATCTGGCGCGATGCATATAAAAAAGGGAGTCGGTTTGACGTGCCGGAGTTTGATATTCTCGATAAACAGGCATATACATTTGGGGGAGATTTTGATCGTCAGCCTGAATCGTTTTGGGATGGGACCCATCCGCGCGGCACACGCTGGGCGTTTCGGGATTGGGATTTTCCGGGGCTAGAAGTTGGCGTTCAGCTACAAGGGACTTTGAACGACGATAGTGATGTTGATAAGGGGTGGACGGTTGAAATCGCCTTGCCGTGGTCAGGGATGAAGTGGCTGAGCGACGGCCGTTCTTTACCGCCGCAGAATGGGGACGTGTGGGGAATCTTTCTCGGCCGGTTCCAAAAACTGCTAAACGCAGGGCAGGAAGTCAGCCCGCACCCTGCTTGGGTTCTCAAACCTCATGGCAAATATGACACCCATCAACCGGAACAGTTTCCCAAAGTTCGTTTTGTCGACTCGAACTAAAGCCAACCCTGCAAAATAATTACCTGGCGAAATAGCATTGGGGTTAGCTGTGAGGCGATTCTGATGGTTCGATTGGATATTTAAAATTTAGGAATCGCCTAATACAAAGGAACAAATTGTTATGACTGAACCAATAATCGATTATTCAAACTATTTCTGGCAGACCGATAAAATTCGACTACGCGCTTTGTCAATTGATGATGCCGGACATCGGTTTGCATCCTCTTTCGATAGCATCTCCAGAGAGGAGTTCAATATCGGGATAGAGTTGCCGACGAACGTTGAACGGCAGATCGCCTGGCTTGAAAAGTACGGTGGATGCAAAGAGGTCAATGGCGGGGTTGCATTTGCGATTGAAACCCATGATCAAGAATTTGTGGGCATTGCGACGATTAACAGCATGGATGAACGCCATGGCAAATTCGGGTTTAGCATGATCGTAGACCGCCCTTACCGTAAGCGGGGATATGCGGAAGATGCTGTTCGGCTCATTATGAAATATGGATTCATGGAGAGGCGGTTTCGCAAGTGTTGCTCAGGTTGTGTAAGCTACAATACGGCGTCAGCTGAGCTACATCGAAAACTAGGGTTTGTTGAGGAGGGGCGATTGAGAAAGGAGTCACTTTACAATGGCGCTTATCATGATGAGCTACTTTTTGGGCTGCTTCTAGATGAGTACCTTGTTGCAAACCAATAGAACTTAGGCCGACATAAACCTTCTACCCAAACCCGTCGTGCCCTTCTGGAAAGCAGGGATTTTAGCCGTCAGCGTGATGTCGCTGTAATAGGTCGTGGAGTCGCTTCTGATGACCGCTTCGACGTGGGTTAGGGTTTGCCACTCATCACGGCCGACTTCGAGATGGCGCTGAATGCTGCGCCGCTCAGGCTTGTCCTGACGACCCTTTGCTGCCTGTACAGTTGATCTGCCACAAGATACCATAGCGATCCATGTAGTAACCGTACCCTTCGGCCCAAAATGTTTCGCCAAAGGGCATCCTGGCCTGGCCACCCTCGGCGAGCGCAGCAAACTTCGCCTGTGCGTTGGTCACATCTTCAAATTCAATCATCAAAGACATATTGCCTGCTGGCGAATACATATCGCCAAATTGATCTGAACCGAGAATCGTGTAGCCGCTGACC
>JBGCDP010000007.1:0-39015 GCA_045105475.1 Anaerolineae bacterium | reverse complement strand
ATGATCATTCACTTCTTGGGTGGTATCCATGAGATTTACTTCCCTTACGTATTGGCTCACCCAATCATGATCTTGTCTGTTATCGCTGGTGGTCTTGTTGCTGACCTGTGGTTTGTTGTTACCGGTGCCGGATTGGTTGCGACTCCATCACCTGGTTCGATATTCGCATATATCGCTGTAACTCCTCCAGGACAGTTTATCCCTGTTATGGGCGGTGTACTAATCGGCGCAGTTGTTGCGGCCGTCGTTGGTATCGCGGTTCTTCGCTTCCGCCCTGTGGCGATTGGTGAAGATGTTACTGATGAAGAAATTGAAGACGTTTCAGTTCCTGGATTAGCTTAATTAATTAGCATTTCAGCTAGTTAGCACGCTAGGCTTTCAGCATTTCAGCTTTGACTCATTCCTCGTATTCTTACGGGTGTTGAGAATGGCTGAAATGCTGATAAGCTGAAATGTTGACCAGCTAGGAGTACAGCGACTAAATTATGGAAAATACACTATCAATTCAAGCGTCAGACGTGAAACAAATTATCTTGGCTTGTGAAGCCGGAATGGGTTCAAGTTTGATGGTTGTTAACTCACTCAAGAAAAAACTAAAGAAATCGGGTATTACCGGCGTAACGTTGGCGCATAAACCGGCACGTGCTGTTCCTGAGGACACCCCTCTTATTGTTGTACATAAAAGCTTGTCTAAAGTTGCACGCAAAAAGGCACCCAATGCAGTCATCATCACATTTGACTTCTTTATGAATGACCCTGCCTTTGATAAGTTGATTCAGGCATTTGTCAATGACGAAGTAATCGTTAATACCGTTGCCTAAGGATAAATGATCTGATGGATATTTTAACTCTAGATCGTATTCAACTTAATTCAACGGCCGCCACCAAAGCTGAGGCAATTCAGCAGGCAGGCGATTTGTTGGTTGCTTCTGGATGCATAAAAGCTGATTACGTCGCTGGTATGTTTACACGCGAAGATACGATGTCAACCTATTTAGGTAATGGCGTTGCTATTCCACACGGTATGCATGAAAGCGTTCAGTACATCAATCAATCCGCCATTTCTGTGGTTCAAATTCCAGCAGGCGTCGAGTGGGAAGAAGGCGAGAAAGCGCATCTTGTCATTGGAATTGCTGCTTTGGGAGACGATCACATGGTCATCTTGTCGAATTTGGCAGAAGTTGTTGAAGAGATGGAAGCAGTCATGGCACTTGCGACCACTGATGACGCCCAGTTTATCCTAGACCAGCTTAGTGCAGAGCCTGTTAGCGATTAGTTTCCTATCTGCTAGCCGTTAAGAATTATTTCCCTTGTCTTTTATTTAGTAGATGAGCAAACCTAACGTTGTAGCGTTTGCTCATTGTATTTTCAATATGAAACAGCTTGATCTCGTCATTCACAACGAAGCCGGGTTACATGCCCGACCCGCAAAAACTCTTGTTAATTTAGCAAAAACCTTTGACTCAACAATTAAGATTAGTCATGGAAAAAAGAAGGTTAATGCCAAAAGCATGATCTCTGTATTAACACTGGGTGTTAAAAAACTTGGGGAGATCTCGATAGAGATTGCTGGAGATGATGAGGTTGCAGCCTCGGAAGCGATTTTGCAAGCGGTTCAAACTGGACTGGGTGAGCCTATTTCACCTAGTGGTGAACAAGCCGTTGCTACAAATGGAGCACATTCCACTCCAGAAAAGGTTTCAGAAGTTTCTAAACCGGAAACCGAAGCTAAGTTAGCCGGAATTGGGGCTTCACCTGGCATTGTGAGCGGCCCAATCGTTCAATATCAAGAGATAGACCTTACAATTCCCGACACACATTTAGGTTTAGGTGCGGAAGAAGCAGCTTTGATTTCAGCGTGTAAAAAAGCTGAAGATGAATTGCATGCTTTGGTTAAAAAGGTTTCGGCCGAATTGTCGCCTGAAGAAGCTGAGATTTTTGAAGCCCACCTTGAAATTTTAAGTGATCCAGAATTAGTGAATGCTGTTCAAGCTCGCATTGCTGATGGTGAAAACGCGGCCGCGAGTTGGCAAGCTGTAAGCGAAAGTCAAGCAACCGCCTTGTCTCAGCTCAACGACGAAAATTTGGCCGCACGTGCGGCGGATATTCGCGACGTGGGGCGGCGAGTTTTGAGCCATTTGCTCAACCAAGCTGATAAAAGACTTGAATTAAATCGTCCTGTTATTTTGATTGCGCGAGATTTATCTCCATCAGATACGGCCGAACTTGATAAACGCTATGTTTTGGGCTTCATGACGGCCGAAGGTGGGCCAAATGCCCATAGTGCTATCATCGCTCGAGCTTTAGGTATTCCTGCTATTGTTGGGATGGGAGCCGCTGTCCAGCAGATTGCTGATGGAACAACGGTTATTATGGATGGCCAAACTGGGTCGATTGTAGTTGACCCGTCGCCACAAGAATTGGCCAAAGCGATCGCTGATCAAGTTGCGGCAGAAGAGCAAAAACAGCTGGCGTTAGCATCATCGGCCGAGCCTGCAATCACCGTCGATGGTCATCAAATTGAAGTAATGGCTAATGCCGGTTCCGTTGATGAAACGGCTACAGGCCGCGAAAAGGGAGCTGAAGGCGTTGGATTGTTGCGAACCGAGTTCTTGTTTTTGGGGCGTGAAAGCGCACCCGATGAAGAAACTCAGATAAATATTTATCGGCCGATTATTGAAGCGATGGGTGATTATCCCGTAGTTTTTCGAACTTTAGACATTGGTGGCGATAAACCGGTTCCATATATCGATGTGCCGAATGAGGAGAATCCGTTTTTGGGTGAGCGTGGTTTGCGGTTGATGATTACCCATCCCGACTTGTTACGCACTCAACTACGGGCATTGTTGCGAGCTTACTCCGCGGCCGGTGCCAGTAAAATGTGCATTATGTTTCCTATGGTTGGCCAAGTTTTTGAATGGCAGCATGCTCAAAAAATTTACCAAGAAGTTGCGGCTGACTTGAAAATTTCAACTGAAGGCATTCAATTGGGCATTATGATTGAAGTGCCATCGGCCGCTTTAAACGCTGCTGCATTTATCGCCAATGGGGTTGATTTCTTTTCAATTGGTACCAACGATCTAACCCAATACACCATGGCGATTGACCGCCAACATCCAACTTTGGCTGGCCAAGCTGACGGACTAGATCCGGCTGTGCTACGTCTCATTAAAATGACAGTTGAGGCGGCGCACCAAGGCGGTAAATGGGTTGGTGTTTGTGGTGAATTGGCGGCCGACCCACTTGCTACTTCGATTCTGCTAGGATTAGGCGTTGATGAGCTATCGGTCAATGTTAATGCTCTCCCCGCACTCAAAGCACGAATCCGAAAGATTAATATGCCAGATGCCAAAGCTGTTGCTGAAAAAGCGTTGATGGCCCATTCTGCTGCCGCTGTTCGTGCTTTGAGCTAAGTTGTTGGCCCAAACGATATTATCAGCACGCTGATTCACCCAAACTTTTACCCAAACTTTTATTAAAAAGAGCTTTCAAAAACACAGTGGCTATAATAAGCCACTGAGTTTTTGTTTGATTGTGAGAATGAACGAGATGGAAAAGACTAAATACGAAATTTACACGACAGGGACAGAGCAATTGCCCGAAAAAGTTCAGGCTTGGAACATGTATGGGAAAGGAATTGAAAGTATTGGTGAGCAAGGCAAGCCAGAAGAGTTTCCTTTGCCAGACCCAGCTGGTGATCAACTATTGGTACGGGTTGATAGCGTTGGTATGTGTTTTTCAGATGTCAAGCTGATCCGTCAAGGGCGCAGCCATCCAAAACTTTATAATCGGGATTTAAGAAAGGAACCGACCCGTTTAGGTCATGAGGTTGCTATCACAATCATTAAAGTTGGCTCTGATTTAACTGGTAGCTATCAAAAGGGGCAGCGGTTGGCCGTTCAACCAGATATTTACCAAAATGGGAAAAGTACCGCTTATGGGTATACGGTTCCTGGTGGCTTGATTCAATATCACCTAATTGGTGCTGAAGTCTTAGAGACTGATGCTGGCGCTTGCTTGTTGCCACTTGAAACAAGAGAAAATGGCACTGGTATGGGCTACGCTGAAACAGCTTTGCTTGAGCCATGGGGCTGTGTGATGGCAGCTTACACACAACGTCGTCGCTTAGAACCTTTGGCTGGTGGGATCATGTGGATTATCGGGAATGATGATGCTACTGAAACCTATACATTCTCACAGTACCTTGATCGGCCACAGACGATTGTTTTGACTGATGCTCCTGAATCTTTAAAGGCATTGGCTGCTGCTACCGGTGCGAAAATTATCGAAAAGAATAGTCTTGCTATTGCTGATTATGCGGCGGTAAGCCAAGAGCTAACAGCCGGTAAAGGGTTTGACGACATCGTGATCACCAATCCAACCTCTGCCACAGCTGTATCTGAAATCGCTCGGCAAGCAGCTCGTCGCGGTACTTTTAATATGGTTGGAAATCAGCCACTAGATGGCTTAGCTGATGCTGACGTTGGCCGTTTGCATTATGACTATATCGCTTTTGTGGGTAACTCTGGCAACGAAATTTCTGACTCATATGGTGAGGTTAGAAATCGATGTGAATTGCGATCTGGTGGAACGGCTGTCTTTGTTGGAGCTGGTGGACCGATGGGCCAGATGCATGTACAGCGTGCTATCGAGCTACCAGCAGGACCACAAACGATTATTGCAACCGAAGTTAACCAGAATCGCCTTGATGCAATTCAAGAACGATTTGGTCCCTTAGCCGAAGCGAACAGCCGTCGTCTTTTAACATTTAATCCAAAAGAGGATGAACGTTCACTTGAAGAGTTTGTTATGGCTGCAACCGATAATTTGGGAGCGGATGATGTTGTCATTAGTGTGCCTGTTGCTGCTTTAATGGAAGAAGGGGATCGGGTAATGAAAGAAGATGGGATGCTGGTGCTGTTTGCTGGTGTACCGAACGGAACGGAGGCCCCTCTCAAACTAGAAAATGTCTATCTTTCCAATGCACAATATACTGGTACAAGTGGGTTAAATTTGTCGGACCAAGCGGATGTTATGCGCAGTACGCTTGATGGATCACTGTCACCAGGCCGTTCTGTGGCTGCTATCGGCGGTATGGATGCGGCTTTAGATGGTATTGAAGCGATGATGGATGGCCGTTACCCTGGAAAAATTGTTATTTTCCCGCAAATTGAAGAACTTCCGTTAACTGGTCTAGACCAGCTGGCTGAAATTCACCCTGATATTGCGGCGGCGATGACGGCCGATGGCAGTTGGACGGCCGAGGCTGAACGGTTATTAATTGAAAAGTTGTGGGAGCCTAGCTAGATGATTTATACGGTTACATTAAATCCAGCAATTGATCGGGAATATACTGTTCCTGAGCTTAGTTTTAACGATGTGCTTCGGGCTAGCGATACTCGCAATGATCCTGGTGGTAAAGGGTTTAATGTTTCACGTATGTTGGCGGTGTTGGGTGAGCCCAATACCGCCTTGGCTTTTGCTGCCGGCAAAAGTGGTGAATGGCTTGAGTGGAATTTAAATCACTCTGGTGTAGCTACCAACTTTATCTGGGTTGATGGGGAAACACGTACCAACACGACGGTTGTGACAAGCAAAGGGGATCAGCATCTAAAAGTAAATGAAGCTGGTCCCGAAATTTCGCCTGAAGCTCAGACTGAATTACTTAATCGCATTGATGAGTTAGCAAAAGCCGAAGATTGGTGGGTTCTAGCTGGTAGTTTGCCGCCTGGTGTGCCTGACAATTTTTACGGTACGATTATTGATCGCTTAAAAGAGCGCGGTGCCTATGTCTTTTTGGACACCAGCCGGACCGCACTTTCGTCTGCACTGCATCATTTTCCAGATTGGATAAAACCCAATTTGCAAGAAGCCCATGAGATAAGTGGCTTTGATGACCCCGTGAGGGCTGTTGGTTGGTTCCAATCTTTGTGGATAAAAAATACCGCGATCACCCTCGGCCGTGACGGAGTCTTTCTTTCAGCTGATGAGTCTGAATGGCAAATCCAATCACCTGAAATTGTTGAAGCGAATCCTATTGGTGCTGGCGACGCTTTTGTGGGAGGGACAGTTTACGGCCTTGTTCAGAAGTTGTCACCCCTTGATTCTGTTTGCTGGGGCGTTGCTTGCGGTGCGATGGCCGCTTCATTACCGGGTACTGGATTTGGTACTCGACCGGAAATCGAGAAACTTTTAGCGGATGTTGTCGTTCGTGAATATAAGTGATTAGGTTGATTTGAAAGGGATCGGTTAGAAAATGAAATCAAAAATCGAAGCATTAGATCCAAATCTACGCAAACATTTTTTGGTGGGTGCGGGATTGGGTGTTTACTTAGGCATTGCTTATCGTCATCCGAGTGAGCCTAATGCTAGCTTGGTGACCATAATTGGGTTGAGTATTTTCACTACAATTGTTATCGGTTTGTTTCGTCTTTTTCAAGAGTATCGGAAAGAGGGCGGCTCTTTTCTTGAAGTTTCGAAGGAGCTGCCTCTGACTTTTGCTAAGATATTTGTAATTATGTTGCTACTAGCCGCCCGTTTTTACATCTGGGAATTTGGTGGCAGGGTTTTGACGGTCGTTTACACAACAGCACTGGGAGCTGGAGCTGGCGCATTAATTTATTGGAAAGGAAGCGGTAAGTCTTCGTTAATATGATGTAAGTATGACCTTTGGAGGTTAATTGTTGGTGATAAATGGACTAACTTCCTAATCATCTATCTGGCATTTCTTCTATACTGAATTTAGTTATTTTTTATTGACCTGCTTATTTATCGGTCTAGTAAATTTCCCCTCCCACTAAATTTTTAGGAGAAATCACATTGAACAGCCAACAAGATAATTTTAAAGTTTCCATAGTCGTCATTTTGTGCGCGTATTTTTTATTCGGTAATGTGATGCTTGATTCACAGTTTAGCTGGTCGCCAAATTTCGGTTTGGCATCATTTGGTAAAACAACAACAGAGGTGAGCCGATATGAGCTTAAATTCACCCAAATTTATGGCGAAGCTTTAGCCGAGCCAATCTATTTTGCTGATATGGATAGCATGTTAGCCAGCGACGATATATATGACGGTAAGCGGTTGGTTAATCAGTTAGGCCATGCTATTTTTACAAACGATATTTCAGCTGCTAGCCGATTGAGCAGTAAGCTAGAGAGAGAATATTTATGGCCTTTGGGTAAAGCTGAGTTTGAAGTAGTCTTTATCGATACAGATCCTGTTGAGAAATATAGTACAAATTCGTTTATTTCTGAAAGGGTTCTATCTACATATCAAATTCCATTAGGTGAGCCGATCGCTTCTAGAACACGATAAAGAAAATCTGATGACAAAAACAAAAAAAAGTCGGCCGGTTGCACATGTGCAACCGGCCGACTTTTTTTGTTTTTGTCACAGTCGTCAATTTGTGAATTAGTAATTTCTATTCTTTATGTTAGTCAGATGTATCTTCAGGGGTAAATGGAGGCGGGGGAGGTATTTCTACAATCTCCAAAGTATACTCAGCTTCTTCAAGGACGAGTGTATTCGATGATTGAAAGCTGTACATTTCAACTATTTCGGCCGGATGGAATATCGAAAAAACTAATAAATACCAACCGATTGCGATTGTGGTCAAACCGATATTTAGAATAATCAGACTGCTAATCACAAAAGTGCGCAGAATTTGACGTTTTGAACTTTGATCAAGGTTTATTTTCATCGATAAACTGCGACCCTTACGAATTTTTTCTAAATTCCTTTTGGGGGGATCGAAGGCCATTCCCGGTTTTAAATAAACGGTCATTTAATCTCCTAATTTACTCTTTAATATTTGAGCACATTAATCATAGGTTCTGACCGTTTGCTACCCCATCGGCTATCAGTACCATCACATAGGAAAAGAGTCACTGCATGGCTTCACTAAATGAATTTCTATTGCTAATTTATGCTACTTTTACCCCGCTATTCTTGATCGCGGGTGCGGTTGTTTTTGTAAGCCGCTACATTGCGATGGATGCACGTACATTTGCCCGTGCAAATATCTACTTGTTTGCTCCCTGCTTGGCGCTAACTAGCACATTGAATACCTCAATGTCTGCCAGTGAAATGGGGTCGATTGTGGGGGCAACTTTAGTTTGTGGTTTTGTAATGTCGGCCGCAGCTTGGGGTGTTTCTCAGCTAATGAATTTTGATAGACGCATGACGGCTACGTTTATTTTGACCGCTATTATCATGAACTCGCTTAATTTTGGTCTGCCGTTTATCACGTTTGCATTTGGCCCTGAGGCAGAATCACGAGCGGTTATTTTTGTGATTGGTCAGCTATTTATCGTCTACGGACTGGGAACTTTTGTAATTTCGCGAGGCACAAAAAATATACAAGACTCCCTTCTGAATGTGTTTAAAATGCCGCTGCCCTATATGGCGTTGTTAGGCATCGTTTTGAACCTAACCCATACAACATTGCCTCAACCTTTAGAGCAAGCAACTTCTGTTTTGGGGCGAGCAACTGTTCCATGTGCGATGGTTATTCTGGGGTTGCAATTGGGATCTGCTACACTGCGCGGCCGCTGGCGACCATTATTTGCGATTACACTAACCCGGTTTGGGATTGGGGCTGGTATCGCTGTGGTTGTTTCTATGTTGTTCGGTTTATCGGGCCTAACTTCACGGGTCTTTGTTTTAATTTATGCGATGCCGGTGGGGGTAACAAGTGGAGTCTTGGCGACTGAGTTTGGGGGTGATAGTGAATTTGCGGCCGCAGGTGTTTTATTTACAACCCTGCTGAGTATTATCCCTCTTAGTTTATTGTTGTTTTTTACAGGCTAACTTTAATTTGAAATTTGATACTGAATGTAGAGAACTATGCTCAATAAAAGTGGGCATAAAAAAAGCCCCGATTAACGGGGCTTTTTTTTGTGTTTTAAACTTTATTTCGTTTCACGATACATGACGTGTTTACGAACAAGTGGGTCGTATTTTTTCAACTCAATCCGTTGTGGGTCATTACGACGGTTTTTTGATGAAACATACTGGTGACCGCTTTCGGTGCTTTTTAATTTAATGACGATACGTGCGCCTTTCTTCTTGGCCATGGAATTCCTCGGTTAAAATAAATTGTATTTAACAATTTGATTCTATTTTCTATTTAATCGGCCTAAAATTATACGTCCTGCGGCCGGAAAATCAAGAAAATTGATGGTAAGTACTTACAAATTGTGATCCATTCGCTGTATTTGCCTACTGAATATTTTTGTGTGAGCCGTCACATGTAGGCATTCTTTTGGATAATCCGCATGTGCAGTCATGTATGCCCTTTCCATCTAGAATTCGCTGCGTATATTTTTCGATTCTGGCCACACGCGTCTTTGACTGCTTTGGCGCAGAAAAATATAGGTTAAATCCTCTTTGTCGGCCGGGAGTTAAAGCCTCAAATGCGGTTTTCAATGCCGCATCTTCATCAATTTTTTTTAAAAGTTCTTCAGGGAATACGAGCTCATTTTTTTCTTTGAAATCTATTTTTATCCCAGCTTTTTCCAACCCGATCGCTTCATCGATATAAGCCTTGATAATAGGCCCCATCTCAGCTATTTCTTCAACAGTAGTGAGCCGGATTAACCGAACAGCCTGCGAATTTTTGCCTTGCTGATGGAGAATTTCACTTCTGTCTTTTAGCAAAGCGCCCTTGAAAAATCCCAGCCCACAATAATCTTTCAGACCATATAAAATCAGAACATTGCTTTTTTGAAACGTGTAGCAAGGCTGGCCCCATTTTAAATCTTCACTTAGTGGGGAGCCGAGAATAATTGTTCTCAAAGCTTCCATTTCTTCGCGCCATTTCTTGACACCACTTAAATACTGATCAACTTTCGGATTCATTTATTTAGATTCTAAAAATAAAAGCTTTGGGTGGGAGCTGCAATCTTTACTCAGTCTCTTCCTGGCTAAGTGCAGCCAAAGCCTCTTCGAGAGCTGCGATTTGGTCTTTTAGGTCATCAAGTTCAGTTCTTGAAGGGATACCTAAGAGTTTGAGACGATCAAAGAAGTCGCTTTTGTCCCCTTTTTCTTTAAACATGCTGCCTGCATCTGCAATTAATTTTTGAATCATGTGTTGACCATCTTCAAGCGCCATCTCTCCATCTTTGACGAGGGCATCAACGCGACGGCGAATTTCATCATCGACATGACCAACTAAGTTTAGAGGGTAAGAAAGGCCGCTACGTAAGCTATTGAGGGTGTTTCCACCTGACTGAACTAAACTCTGCAATACTGAACGTGGTAAAAACCCACCGCTTTTCTTTTCTTGCTCATAGATGATTTGGGTCAAAATAACGGCCGTTAGGTCATCCCCTGTCACATTGTCGATTACTTCGATTTCATTCCCATTTTGAATGAGGACGGCAATCTCATCAAGTCGAATGTATTTGCGGGCTTCTGTGTCGTATAATTTTCTGTTGGGATAACGTTTGATGGTTAGCATAGTTATTCTTGAATCATGTTTGTTTATAGCGCGGTGCGTCAATTCTTGAGGTGATTATACCAATCTGGATGTTGTATGCCACGCAAGAATTGACGGAGCAGGCGTGCCGTTTATAATTTGAAGCATAAATTTGAAACCAATAGGTGTCGAAACATTTGTGAGTAAAAAAGTTACAGTTCTCCACTACTATTTGAGCAGTCAGCCTGACGAGCCTGAGATTATTACTTTGTTGGGGCAGCCACTCGAAATTGAGCACGTTAATTGCAATGGGAGCCTGACTGAAATGCTTTCACGTATTCAGGCAATTGATAGTCAGACTCATGCTGTGGCTTTGACTGGAGTGACGGAAACGTTGCGGTTGGGAAATCGTTCGGTTGTATACGAGCCAGCCAAAGAGCTGTTTGAAGCGGCCGCCGATAGCCTTGTGCCTGCTTTAGATGGCTCTGTTTTGCTCCCAGCCTTAGAGCGCTGGAGCATACGCATGGCTCATCAGAAAGAGCCTGGGATATGGGCGCATAAACGGGTGTTGATGGTGCCAAGTCTAAACCATACCGGTTTGGCTGAGGCATTAGGCCATCATGCAGCTAGCCTACAATCGGCCGATAGTTTGATTTTCGCCAAGCAAGCAGACACATCATTAGCCGGAATCTTGTCAGAGCGAAAATCTGTTCAAAAAGGTGACAGCGCGCTTTTGGCCAAGTTGAAAACAGCTTCGCCTGAGCGGCTGTATTCATTTACGAACCCAGCCAACCAGTCAGCTGCGACCAGGGCCTCACTCAAAAAGCTATTTGAATGGGCCGATGTTTTGGCTGGAGATATTCAAACCATCAGCCAATTTGCTCCGGATCAACTTGAGCGGAAAACAGTTGTCGTACCTTCAATTGATAAAGACCAAGTCGATGAGCTGATCAAACGTGGCGTTTCGATTGTGGTAACGGTTTCACCTAATTTGAGCCATGCAAAAAACGAGCTGGCCCGACACCATCCTGCAACACTTGCTGCATGTTTAACAGCGGTTGCCGATACAGACTCAAAGCGCTTGGGAGAAAATGATTTTCTGAATTTGTTGGCTGAAATTGATTGGCAGCCAGCCATACGCTATCTACAGCCTGAGGACGTTGCAGTTAATCGATTTGGATACATTACTCAGCCAAGAAATGTAGCGGAAATCCGTAAAAACGTTACGGTTGCGCGCTTTTTACCAAAAGCGTTTATTCATCGGACCGCTGTGCATATTCCTGCAGTTTTTAGAGGGCGGATGGAACAGATTAAAGCTGGGGGAAGCCGTAAGAGCGCAGTTGCTGAAATCATGATGTTGGGCGGGACTCCTGAAGAATTTACGGCTCAAGAAGCTGAACTTGTCGAGCGGCGGCTTCTGCGTGCAGTGAGTATGGCTGAGCGATTAGAGGCGAGATTAATCGGAGTGGATGCAGCGTCGCGTGAAGTGAGCAACGCGATTAGTTCGATTGCCCCAAAGACCAACGTTCCGATTTGCACCGGCCAGGCGTTAACCATTTATGGGGCTTTAGCCCGTGGGGTTGAGATTGCGACTGCAAATAGTATTCGGCCGGAATCTCGTTCGAGCCAGCTGAAAGCGGCCGTCATTAATGCAGCTGACCCGATTGCCCGTGTTGCCGCTGAGGTGTTAGCTGGTCTTGTTGCAGAGATATCCCTGATTGGAAGTGAGCCAGACCTGCTAATTGGGTTAAAGCGCCAAATTGAAGATATTCATGCAGATACGAAGGTTGCGATTGCGACCCATGCTAACCAATCTGTGCATCACAGTGATCTAATTGTCCTTGGCCGGAATGCGGCCGGAAAACGGATGACCTTTAACCCTGATATTTGTAATCCGGGTGCGGTCATTTGTGATTTTTCACAACCGAGTGTGATTACGCCAGAGCTGCTTGCAAATCGACCTGATCTAACCCTAGTTGAGTCCGCAGTCTTCCGTTTATCTGACATGCCCGCTGGAGAAACTTGCGGAGCTTTACCTCATGGGCTGGTAACGGCCCCTTTTGCAGAAGCTGCCCTTTTAGCCATCCAGGGAAAATTTGTGGATTATGGGCTTGCCGGAGCATTGAATAGTAAACATGTCTACGATATTCGTGATCTCGCACTTAAAGGTAAAACGTCGCTTGCGGGTATTCTGGCGCATGGTGATTTGGTTCCGGCCGCTACGCTGGAGCATCGTAAAGAGTTAGCCTTGCGGTTTGACCAGTCTGTGGATCGTGTGGGCAGTAATGAGCGGCCGAAAGAAGCTATGTTTTTAGAACAACCGGCCCGGCCTTCGATTCGGCGTTTTGCGCGCGAACACAGCAGCGTTGTTGTAGCAGGGGTGGGAGTTTTCGCTTTGCTAGCGGGGACAATTGGCTGGTTTTTCCGTAAGAAAAAAGAGCCGTAGAGTTGACCTCGTTTTAAGAACAGATCCTACACATTCCTCATTTAAGCCCTGTACTCTATACCCACTTGGCCCGACTTGATAGTTGAAGAGCTATATTTTTCCGTTGAGAACCCGGGCATTTGGCAAGAGATGTTTTCTACTCTATATGCTGTTTAAGCAGATGTAGAGCATGTGCACCTTCTTGTTAGCCACTGCATTGGCAAATGGATGTGACTATTTTCCTGATGGAATTTTTCTGTTTAGACTAATTTCCCATCGGGAAAGCGGTTTAACCATGATCAAATAATAAGCGTTCAACTGACAGCGATAATTAACGACCTGCTTTCCCATCTAGGATATTTATAAATGAACGATAGATTTTTAAACACCAAGAGTCGACGCAAGCTAAGTTTGTTTCTTTCAACTCTTACCGTCTTTACGGCCGTATTTATTCTTGCCCAGCTCATGTTTTCGGCTAGCATGGTACAACCCGTCTTTGCGGGATCAACGCTTACTCCCACCGTGGTCGTCGAGCCGCCCGATCCGCTGCCAACAAATACCCCGATTCCACCACCCACTGATGTGCCACCTACCAGCACACCAATTCCAACCAATACCCCTGAACCGGCGCCAACCAATCCGCCTAGCACCGGCGGTAGCAACACGCAGCCGACCAGTACACCGACACCTGAACCAGTTATTCCTCAGGAAATTCCTGAGCTTGGCGTTGGTGATACATGGGGACCCTTGATGATGACTTTTACGATTTTGCTTATTGCATTAGGTATTGCAGCATTTCAAGTTCGAGCCCTGTTAAGGATGTCGTCTGATTAATTTTTGGGTGAGGTGATAGGTTTAAGGTGCAGGCCTTATTTGAGCTTATCACTTCAAAAGCCTACTAGCATAATTGCAGTCATATTTGGCACAACAATTTGCTTAGACAGGGTATAATCTCATCCGAGGTAATGCGATGTCTTCAAAAATTATTGTACGCCATTCAGAATTAAAGGATTTAAACGACATTCATGAGCTGCAGCATGGTGATCGTTTTGTTTGGGGGACACTCCGCCTACCACACCCCTCAATTTCTCCCTTACGCAAGCAGCTTGAAAACCCGGCCGACAATATTATTTCGCTTGTGGCTGAAATCGACGGGAAAGTGGTTGGCCGATTGGGATTAACCACATCGGTCCGTCCGCGCCGTAAGCACGCAGGTGCACTAGGCATGGGTGTGCATGATGCCTATGCGGGCCGTGGGGTTGGCACCGCCCTTATGAATGCTGTCGTGGATATGGCTGATAACTGGTTAAATTTATCTCGATTGGAGCTTGATGTTTTTACCGATAATGCACCCGCTATTGGACTATATAAAAAATTCGATTTCGTTGAGGAAGGGGTGAAACGAGCTTTTGCCTATCGGGAAGGTGAGTATGTCGACACCCTGATGATGGCTCGTTTTCGGCCGGGCTTTTTGCCTGACACGATAGACTCATAGATGATGAGGCGTGGCCAATCCTTCATCTTTGGGCTGTGGTTGCTTCTAATTCCACTGCCCATATTCTACCCACTTTTCCGTCTAGATTTTCCCACTTACTATCACCAATTTAGCAGCCTGAGCTTATACCCTCATTTCGTGTTAGCCATTCCCATTTTGATTTTCGGATGGCAAGCGTTTAACCGGCCGACATTTTTCCAACCGTTAGGGTTAACTATTCCACTGCTGCTTTTGACAGCGATTACAGCCGTTAGCATTTTTTATTCAGCCGTCGACGGCCGTTTGGCCGCTATTATTTTGGCAAGATTACTCATCTCGCTGTTGCTATATTTCTCTTTGAAGTCCAGTTGGCTTACGTTTAACAGTATTTTTTCGGCATTTTTGATCTTTTTTGCAGTGCAAGGGATTGCTGCAATTATCCAATATTGGACCCAGGACGATTTGGGCCTGCAGTGGCTTGGAGAGCTTGATCTGGCCCCAGAACCCGGCCGGGGTAGCATCATCTTTGGGCAAGGGGAATATTGGCTCCGTAGCTATGGTTTAGCTCCGCACCCCAATATTTTGGGTGGATTGGTCGGTTCAGCTTTGCTCATTGTCTGTTTTAGCCGAAATCATGTGTGCCCCCCCTGGTTTTCATGGCTGGCTCCTATCGGAATTTTCTTTGGGGCCATGGGACTGTGTTTTACATTTTCTCGCTCTGCTTGGTTAGGCACAGCAGTAGGCCTGCTGTTTGGCCTGTTTCTGAAATTTCTTTCAGACCTGTTAGCCTCATCAACGGAGCAAAAAACTTTCCAATCAAGAATTCAGCATTTTATCAAAGTAGCTATTCTGCAACTCGCCCCTCTTGCTTTAGCGGTTGCTGTTTTTATTCCGGCCGCACGTGGGCCGTTGCAAGCTCGGTCTCAGCCACAGGAAAGCCAAGTGGTCACCCAGTCAGTCGGGGAGCGGCAAATTTTAATCGATGTTGCATTTGATCTGATAGGTGACAGTTTTCCTTGGGGAGTGGGTGCCGGAAATTTCGGCCCAGCTATGCTGTTGCACCCTGACAAGGAGACGTTTCCCAACATTCATCCGGTCCATAATCTGCCAATGTTGTTAACGGCCGAACTTGGCCTGTTGGGGGGCGCAACCTGGGTCTGGCTGATGCTATTTCCGGCCGGATATGGCTTGATCGCCCTTATTCGGCGACCAGATGCTCTGACTGCGCCAATGATCGGATTAATCGCAGCGCTGTTAGTTTTGGCAACTGTCGATCTGCTTGACTACTACAGCTGGGGCTGGCCACACGGGCTTACTTGGCGCTGGATGCTGTTTGCTTTGCTGGGCAAAGCTTGTGCAGATCAAACTTCGAGCAGCCTGCATTAATCACCTGCAATACTTGCGACTTCTGTCACAATTTCCGCTTCTTCAATTGCTCGGCCATTACGCCACTGAAGAAATCGAATCTGCATCGTTTGAAACACCGTTAACCCTGAAATAAACAGAAGCCCGCTACCAAATACAAAGGCATAAAATGCGATGCCCCAGTGATCCATAAATACCGCATAGCTAGATGTGGCAAAGCTGATTAACCCTAAGAAAATCTCCCAAAAAGAAAGCCGATCAGCCGTCAGATTGTACTTCTGTGCCATCCAGAGCCCTTTTTGTTTGCCATCATTGTGGGTCCCAAATTTAGCCGTTCGCTCAAACTCTGCCTGCTTTTTCGTAAATATTTCAAATGCCGCACGGAGTGTGTTGAGCATGAGGCCTGCCCCGGCCGTTGTTAGAAACAGGATAAAGAAAATACTCACATTGAGTCGATTATTTGCCTGTAGTTGGCCAGCAACAAAAAAGGCGGAAGGGACCAAAGAGGTGAGAGCAAACACCATCGCAGCACCGCCTAACCCGATCAGCCATGGATAGGTGGGGGTCAGCAACAAAATCATTGGATAGAGAATGACAAGTCCTAAAATCAGAAAGTGAATCGAATATCCGGTCAAATGGAATGTTGCAGCCAGCTTTTGGCTCAAAGGGGCATCTAAACGCCAGACGCTTGGGAGCAGCTTAATCGCACATTCCAAGCTGCCACGTGCCCAGCGATGCTGTTGTCGGCGGAACCCTTGCGCGCTGACCGGCAGTTCGGCCGGGACTTCGACATCGTTGACATAAACCGCTTCCCAGCCCGCCATCATCGTTCGATATGAGAGGTCGACATCCTCGGTGAGCGTATCGGCCGACCAGCCGCCAACGCTTTCAAGGGCTTCACGCCGCCAAATCCCAGCAGTTCCGTTGAAGTTAAAAAATAGCCCAGACCGACTGCGTGCGATTTGCTCAAGCGTAAAGTGGGCGTCGATAAAGATCGACTGAGTGCGTGTTAAAATCGAATGATTCCGGTTTAAATGCCCCCAGCGTGCTTGCACAAATCCGACCTCTGGCTGGAACCACGGCACCATCAATTTTAAATAATCTGGTTGTGGCACAAAGTCCGCATCAAAAATCGCCAAATATTCCCCTGTGGCTGAATCCATCGCCTCTTTTAAAGCACCTGCTTTATATCCATTTCGGTTTGACCGATGTAGATGATCAATATTGATTCCTTCCCGCTGTAGCTGGCTAACTAGCTTGCCGACGATCGTTGCCGTTTGATCGGTTGAATCGTCGAGCACCTGAATCTGTAGTTTTCCAGCCGGATAGTCAAATTCACTCGCACATTTGATAATGCGTTCGGCCACATACATCTCGTTATAGATTGGAATTTGCACCGTGACATGGGGCCATTCTTCTAGTTTTGCGATCTCTGGTGCATATTTTTCTTTGCGTTTGCGTAGGCCCAGCCACAGCATCGAAAAGCAGTGCAGCCCATAAGCGAACAGTCCGGCCGATACGATGAAGTAGAGCGTAGCGACAATATAAACAGCGATTGTTTTTAGCATATAAATTCTCAGATTAATGTTTGAATTCTTGAATAAGTCGGTCGCAAACCAGTTGTAGATTGCGGTTAATAATTTGTTGATTTGGTGTCATTTGATGGACCCCGGCCGCCAGCGAGTCACTGATAACTAGGACAGCTGCAGCTGCAATGCCTAAACTTTGGGCTGCAGCGAATAGGCTGGCGGTCTCCATCTCAACCGCGGCCATTCCTTCGGCCGCATAATCTTGCACCTCAGCTTGGGTTTCACGGAATGGAGCCGCCGTCGTCCAAACGGGGGCACTGTGCACCTTTGGCTTAATATCGGCCAGCGCCTGCGTGATTTTTAGATTTAACGTTTCAGCCGGCCGCGCCCACCTTGATTCAGGTAAATAGTGGATTGAGACCCCTTCGTCACGTAGGGAGCGGGTTGGGACGACCACATCACCATATGAGATAGACGGTAGCAATCCACCGGCTACACCAATGAGTACTACCTGTTTAACACCCCAAGCAGCTAAATATTCCAAATGAGCGACAACGCTCGTGCCACCCACACCGATGTCACCTAAAAGTGAAGGTCCATTGGCCCACTTATGAGGCAATAAGACTTTAGCGGGTGCTTTATTGCTACGTTTGCCCCAAATCTTCCGTTGTGAAAATTCTAAGGCGTTGCGTTGCATGATGATTAAAACTGTTTCAGAAGCTGGTGCGCGCTGATGCGTCGGTATTTGCCTGTTGAGCAGGTCGGCCGCTGTCATGAGTGGTTGACTGCTGTATTTTTTAGGATGAGCCATGCAAACTCCTACGTGCCAGTGTGAGCAAAATAAGCGCGTGTATAACTTCAGTTAGCACCAACGCTCCAGCCAGCCCCGGCAAACCCCATCTTGCCAGACCAATCAGCCCTGTACCGATTGCTAAGATTAAAGCAGTTGCATGGGCCAGCATGACCTGTTGCTCTTGATTACGTGCTACGAGCACAAATGAGCCATAAAGCACAGCCACGAACGGCACTAGAGACCATGCCACAATCGGCAAAACTCCGGCTGCGGCTGCGTACCCAGCGCCATAAACTAGCTGGTGCAACCAAGCTGATAAAGGCCAGATGGTGAGTGCTAATCCCGCAAATGTTGCCCCTAAAAGTAAGAACCAACGGCCGGACGGTGACCGCTCACTGCTATTCCCATTGTTGCGAGCCATCGCTGGGAACAGTGCGCCAGCCAAGGCATACGGGACCATGCGTGGAATGTCCGCTAGGCGAAGTGCGGCCGAAAATTGCCCCGTCATCGCAGAATCGCCAGCATAGGCGAGGAGCAAAATAGCCACCCGCTGATAAAGGATTGCAAACAGCGTTAATGCTGCCAGCAACAGTCCTGCTTTAAAGGTTTGTTCAAGTTCAAAGGTGTGAGGTTTATTTTTTATCGTCGCCCATGAATATGTTGATTTCGATAGCTGAGCCGTCGTAAATCCGGCCGCTAGTGCTTCACCCAGCTGGCAAACGAGCAACCCCCACATGATTGCTAAAAATCCTGCCCCCGAGAAGAGCAATCCAGCTACAACTGCGAGCCGAACCGCGGCCGCAAATAGCTGAAGCCCCGTATAAACGTTCATTCGCTCGTGCGCTCGCAAAATGGCGTTGCAAGCGGTGGTGACCGCCAGCGGAAGTAGGGCCAACGAATAAACACGCATGCCACGCCCCACTACATCGACCGGAGCTAATAGCCAGACTCCGGCTATAAAAAGAAAAGATAGTCCGATCTGTATCGTGAGCACGGCCGAGAGAGGTGCTTTTGCAGGGTCACGAGCCACAGCTCGAATCAGTAAGGTGTCGAGCCCAAAGGTCGAAAACACGTTTCCGATGAAAACGAGTGTGAGCACGACTGTAAACTGGCCCAGCCCCACGTCGCCCAAACTGCGCGCCACAATAATCGTGAGCAGTAGGGCTAAAGCCTGGCTTCCACCTCGGCCGATGAGGAGCCAGAGGGAGTTGGCCAACAGAAATTTTGAACTATTGCGAACGGGTGTTTTAGCAGGTTGAGCGATCATCGTTTGTCTCCTGCTGTACCTGCTGTGGTAAACGTGAGGATTGGAAATTCGGCCGATTCTCGCTGGCCTCTTAGATGTGTTTTGACCCGTCGTACCGCTCGCCGTATGGGGGCCACAGTTGGGATCGTTTGAAATGGCCGATTGATATCGTTTTCTAAAGCTTGGATAGTGGCATGGGTTAAGAAGTTTTGGCTGTGCAGGCTGTCCGATTTAAAGCCAAACTGGTTAGAAAACTGGGTTTCCCGTTCGGCAACCATTTTGCGGCCGCTGTCGGCGTGTTGATAGACGGGTGTGTCGATAATCGCAATCCGGCCGCCTGGCGGTAAAGTGCGTATGCTTTCCGCTAAAGACTGCGTGTAGTCAGTTGAGTAGTGCAGCGATGCATTAAAAATAATCAGATCAAATTGGTTGTCATCAAAAGGTAAATGATCAAACTCAGCCTGTACGGCCGTAAATGCCTGTGTATAAGCAGAATGGACGCCTAAGCCATCGAACTCATTGATGGTTAGATCAACGGCGGCAACCTGATGTCCACGGCCAGCCAGTCGATTTGACAGCCAGCCATTCCCGGCCCCTAAATCTAAAATGTTGAGCTGCTTGTCTGCATTGTTTTCCATTTTGCTCAAAATTGAATCGAGAAAGATCTGATAAGAATGGGCACGCTGGCGCCACATATCGGCGGCGGGATGCCTGTCTGACGTTGTGGGGAGCTGGCGATAAAAATCAGGATCGGCCGCTTGTCGTCCTTCTGCCAGCCGGACCGTTTCGTATTCACGAACAAACTGTTCAAACAGCGGTTGACGTTCGGCCGCAATCATGCGCCAAATCCCATTGATTCGTTTGTATTCAACCGCGCTTTCTTGACAGGCCAAGGTCTCGTAATCTTTCTGTAACAGAGGCTGTTTGGTGATAGGTGTTACAAATTTCATTTCAAACAATTTTGGTTATGAACGCAAGCGCATGGTTAGAATAAAAAAGTCACCCATACGGTTAAAGGGCCAGTAAGGGGAAATCGCTTCATCGAGCCGTACCATCTGCTTAAACAAGGATGGATGTTTGACGGCAAAGGTTTTGTTGTCGGCCGAAGGTGTGACAACCGATAGCCCTTCTAGGCCGATACATTCAAACTGCGGGCCAAAGGCTTTGATGACACGGCCGGGTGTGAAATACCATGTGCGAAAATCAACCCCTTCAACATTGGCGACGACCCCATTTTTGCGAAAACGGCGGGTTGCAACCTGCCAATCTTTAAAACAAAGCGCCATTTCCCATGGGCAGATTGGCGGCATGATGACCCATACAGCTATGCCGCCCTGGCGTAAAATTTTGGGCAGATGCTGTGTCACCGCACGTAAATCCGCCACACAGTTTAGCCCTCCAAAGTTTGAGTACACCCCATCAAATGGGGCTTGTTTAACCTGATCCAATTCAGTAAATGACAGCTGTTGGGCTGTGAGCCTATCGCCCAGCCTGTGCGTCTCAATTTTCTGTTCGATGGCGTTGATCATGCCGGGAGCCAGATCAGTGGCGTGCACTGTGTGACCATGCTGTACGATGGCGCTGGCGTCTAGCCCGGTGCCTGCGTTGATTTCAAGCAGGTGGCTACCTGGTTCCAAGTGGCGGGTTACGGCTGCATAAACACGCTGACGCATGCGGGTTAGATTGGGATGATCTTCGCCAAACGCATCATAAACGGCCGATTTTCGGCTAAATGCATCAGCGACTGAAGTGGTGTGAGTCATGATTTATTCTTGTTTTGTTGGCAGTGCCGCTTCAGCTAGTGGCATATGAGGCAGCGTTTCGATTGCTTCATGCGGGATGGCGGCCAGCCGGTTGAGCTTGAGTCGTGCCAGCGGCAATGTTGCTATCCGATAGATGCTGGCGGCAGCTTCCCGCAAATGTTTCGGCCGCCAACTGGCTGGGCGTAAAGCGTCTCGTTTTAGCATCTGCCACGCTTTGCGCGTGCGAAACTCTTTGTGTAATACAACGTGCAGGTGACGATAAAACTCAGTCACAAATGGCCCTTTGTACATCATGGCGAGGTCGGCCGAATCGGTCCAGTTGTGCTGGTCTCCCAGCTGAAGTTTTACATTTTCATGGAAGCGGGTGCCTGGCAATGGATACGAGACTGACATACCGATGTCGTCTGGCTGGCAGTCGCGCACCATCTGCAATGTTTTTTCGATGTCGGCCCGACTTTCGCCCGGATAACCAAATTGTAGAAAGAAAGCGACTTTGACCCCGCCTGCGTGTAGTTGGTCGGCTGCCTGATAGATTTCATCTACTTTGGTTCCTTTCTCCATGCCGTTTAAGATGTGTTGTGACCCTGATTCTGCACCTAGCCAAACGATGTCACATCCAGCTTGTTTGAGGGCGGCAACGTTATCCGGCCGACTGACAATCAAGTCGGCCCGACTGAGGCATTTAAACGGCAGTCTGGCATTAAGCTGTTCAACCTCGGCCGCGAATTCTTGCCACCAGCCCGGTTTAAGCCCCATGATGTCATCGACAAACCAGATGTGGTCAGGTTGGTAAGTTTCTTTTAGCCAAGCCATCTCGCTGGCGACACTGGCGGCCGAACGAGCGTTGTAGCGTTGCCCCCAAATCGGTTTTGCACACCAGTTGCAGTGGTAGGGACAGCCACGGGTTGTGACCATATTCATCGAAAAGTAGCCGTGGTTTTCTAGCCAAATCTGTCGATACTTTTCAACGTCGATCAGGTCCCAAGTTGGGAATGGGAGGCGGTCGATGTTCTTCATAACCGGCCGACGGATGTTTTCAACAACCCGGCCGTTTTTTAAATAAGCGGCCCCTGGCATGCCCTCAGGTTCTGTAGCAACTGCATTGTCCGCCTTAAAACAAAGTTCAACCAATTCTGTCAGTGTTTCTTCCCCTTCACCTTGAATCACAAAATCGGCTCCGGCTTTTAAATAAAGACCCGGATGATCGGTTGCGTCAGAACCGCAGATAATGACGGTTGCATTGACTTCTTTTGCCATGCGAATCATTTCTAACGCGGCGTCACGCATATTGAGCAGGCACATCTTTGAAAGATAATTGAAGTTGTCTTCATAGATGACTGCGATTTTTGGCCGGACTTGACGCACTTTCTCACCCCAACTGGCTGTTGAGCCAGCAAGCATCGCATCAAACAGGTCAACTGAGTAGCCTTGCTCGCGCATGAGCCCGGCCGCAATCATTGTGCCCAACGGCGGATACGGTTGCATGGCGGCGTAAAGCTTGGGATCAAACCGGAGATAGTAAGATTGCCCAAACAGCAAGTCTACTTGTGATACAGGCTCAGATTCAGATACTTGAGCCTCTACTCTTCCTTCTTTGCTTTTTAACTTTTCCATAATTTTTGCTTGGTGACCGTCTACATGCCCTTTGCATTGGTCGGCCGTGAATCGGGTTTCCCCATTTGTTTGCCCGGCCGACAGTTTACGGATTTTGCGTCCCATCTCCCATTTTTCTATCCGGTTACCCATTTCACCCGCAAGCAGATACTCTAAAATCTGCGAGGGTTTTTGCGGCTCAAACGGTCCGGCTTTTGCTGGCATTCCGGTCGCGTTAGGTAAATGGTTAAGCGTCCATCTGTTCGCCTTTCGGAATTGCTGGTACATGTCTAGCCCCTTGAGTGGGACCATTTGTGAGATTTCGCGGGCGGTGTATAAGTTTTGGCTCTGAATTTCTAAGTTGTCGCTGGTAATGAAATAATTGGGGCACAGTTCGATCCCGTTTCTTGCAGCAAGCCGAACGATGCTGATCACGAGGAGGCGTGTGAGCCACAACCGGTCTGGTTCTGTAATGATGAAAAAATCGATATCTGCTTTTTGATCAGGGTTGTTAACCGCGAGTGATCCGGTGACTGCCACCATGCGGACGAATGGTAGTTTGCTGAGCATGCGGCCGTACTTTTCAGCTTCAGGCCAAAGGGCTGCTGCTCGCTGCTCACGCTCGAGCCGGGTCAGGATGAGCGACTCCCTGCCAGGTAGCGGATACCAATCTTGTTGATTTGTGCCGGAAAGCTGCCCTGAGGACCGCATCTCCTTTAAAGTGAGCGCAACCTCTTCTGGTTCAGCTGACATCCCGACCATGTAGCGGCTGAATTCATCTGCTGCTAATGGATGATCGAAAATATCTGCATAAGCGGCCGTTCGTAAAATCGCTTTGGAAACGGCGGTTCGATTGTCTGTTTGTTCTAAAAAGCTTGGTAGCATAATACTATTTACGGTTTAATCGTCTATTCGCATTAAGATACGTCAATAATTTTCAAAGTGGATTCAAACAAGTACAATTAGATTTGTAAATTAATCTTGGAGATAAAAAGGAAACAAAAATAGTAGTTGTGTTTTTACTATCCATTTCATTTCCAATTAGAAGATAATTTGATTCACTGATTTTAGTTCAGAGAATATAGAATCATCTTTTATTCAATAAGTATTTAGCTCGATGGCACGACAATCGGAAGAGCAGAAAAGTGAAGACAAGGAGTTGATCCAGCGCATTGTTGCTCGGGATGAGGCTGCTTTGCGCCTTCTGGTTGACCGGTATAAGTCCCGTTTGATGGGTGTCGCCTTTAATGTATTGTACTCACGCGAATTGGCAGAAGAAGTTGTTATGGATGTCATTGTGCGCGTATGGGAAAAAGGGCATACGTTTGACGCTGAGCGTGGCAATCTGCGCGGGTGGCTGATTCAAATGACTCGTAATCGCTCGATTGATTATTTGCGCAGGTTTAGTCGGCGGGTTGATGATACGGCCGTCGGTTGGACAGACGTACATGACAATGTCATTAGCGGCGGTGGTGCTGACCCTGAAAAAGAAGTGCAACAGACGTTTTTAGCAAAAGAAGTCCGAAGCGCAATGAGTAATTTGTCAGAAGAGCAGCAACAGGTGCTGGCACTGGCTTACTTTAAAGGGATGAGTAATAGTGAAATCGCAAATGCAACTGGTATTCCACTCGGCACTGTCAAAACACGCATCCGCCGTGGCATGTTAAAACTTAAAGATAGTTTAGGGACTTTGGTCACCTAATGAATCTATTTGAATCTCAAAAACGTAATTTAAGTTACAAGCTGTATTTTTCACAGTATGGACAGATTGAAAGTGAATTAAAAGAGAGCAACAAACTGATCCTATGCGATCTTGTTGCCAAGTTAAATAATGGACGATGAACAAAACATCCATGATCTTATCGCTAGTTATGCGTTAGGGTCGCTGGATAAAGAAGAAGTTGCCCAAGTTGAAGCACTTCTTGCCGAATCGCATACTGCTCGTGAAGAGCTGGCCCAATATCAGCAGGTAACAGACCTGATGGGCTTGGCTGTGCCTACTATGGAACCGTCTGCGACATTTGATGATCGTTTGTTTGCACGTATCTCACCGGCACCCGCTGCGGTTCAGTCTGGAGTAAGCCGGACAAAGCCACAGCCGCAAGCGCAACCCAAGCTTTCATTTTTAGAACAGCTTTCAGCTTTTTTTGCCAAGCCCGCTTTGCAAATGGCTGGTGGCTTAGCCATGATATTGCTTTTGTTTAGCTCGGGACTTTTGATGATGCAAAATCGCCAAATTGAGAGTGAGTTGGCGATTGCACAAATTAATCGGGGTTTGCCTACATTCGAATTGGCTAGCAACAGTGGTCTTGAATCCAACACTGGCCTCATTGTGATGAGCCTTGATGGTGTGAATGGCACTGTGATAGTGGATGGCATGCAGCTTCCGGCCGATGATAGCCAATACCAGCTATGGCTTATCGAAGATGGGGAAGTCGAAGCTGGTCCGCTGCTCGATTTAAATGATCAGGGGTACGGGGCACGGTGGGTACGTTCTGGTAAACCATTAGAAGATTACAATCACTTTATGGTGACGCTTGAACCGGCCGGGGGAAGCGAGCGGCCGACCAGCGAGCCTGTTCTCGAGTGGATAGAAGATCACGGATCAGACCGTTAATGAGTTGTGTCTGACTTGCATACCTTTCCTGCAATCGTTGTGGCTGCCTATAACCGGCCCGACTCCTTAGAACGCCTTCTAACTTCAATTTCTCAAGCCCAATACCCTGCTGATGCTCACATTCCTTTGGTTATTTCTATTGATGGAGGGGGAGAAAACGGGCACCATGTTCGGGAGGTTGCGCGCAACTTTGAATGGGAATATGGACCAAAAGAGCTGATTGAACATCCTAAAAACTTGGGCCTCATCGAACATGTTTTTACCTGTGGTGATTTAAGCCAACGTTTTGGTGAAATTATTTTGCTCGAGGATGATTTATTTGTCGGCCGTGCCTACTATCTTTATGCGCAACAAGCTTTGGCCTTTTATCAGCCTGATTCTGATATTGCAGGGATATCGCTGAGCGCGCTTTGGTTCCACGGCTTTACCCAGCTACCGTTTACACCTTATTTAGACGGAAGTGACTGCTTTTTTATGCAGGTTGCATGGTATCAAGGGCAGGCATATACGGCCGACCAGTGGCGTAGATTTCGGGAATGGCTGGCTGAGGATGGGAGTCCTGTGACTGAATCTGACAATATGCACTCGCTGTTTAGCCAATTTCCTAATACTGATTGGTTTCCGCTAAAGACACGTTATCTTGTCAAAACCGGCCGATTTTATGCTTTTCCACGCCACTCTTTGGTTGTGAATTTTGGCGAAACGGGGACTCACTTTGCTGAAAAAACAACGTTTTTCCAGGTACCTTTGCAGGAAGGTCAGAGCAAGTGGCATTTCCAAACATTAGCCGACGCTACGGCCGTTTATGACTCATGGCAAGAGATGTTGCCTAGCCGGGTTAAGCGCTTAGCTCCCACTCTCGAATCGTTTGATTTTGTTGCTGACTTTTACGGAGAGCGAGATGTTACAAGTGTTGAGGCTGAATACCTGCTTACGACACAGCCATCTATCCAAACCGAGCGAAGCTGGGGGTTAACGATGCGGCCGCCTGTTGCTAATCTAGTGCATGAAATTCTGGGTAACGGGATTTCTTTGGTAAGACCCGATCAGATCAAACACGGTCGAATTGCACGTTTGAAAAGCAACTGGCGTAAAACGGCCTATTTTAATCGCTATCGGCCGCAAAGTAGGTGGGCAAGCTTCAAGCTTTGGCTCGGCCGTTGGTTTTCACGATCAGCGTAAGTCTTATCACTTTCCCATTGACTCCACTTTGATGTCTGTTAGGCTTCGAAAATGACTAAACGTACCGGCTTTTTAATGGCTTTCGGTAGCTATTTTCTTTACTCAATGAATTCGCCTATTGCTCGCAGAGCTTTTCTGGATGGGATGGAAGTGGACACACTGCTTGCCTACCGTTTCACTATCGGGGCGATCTTATTTATTTTAACCATATCTTTTACCAATTTAGGCAAAGCGAAAGACGGTGAAAAACCGATGGACCGCTTTGGAATATGGGCATCACTTGGCTCTGGCCTGCTGAACGGAGCGGCAATTTATCTGTTTTTCCACAGTTTAAACTTGTTGCCAGCCTCTTTTGCCTCTGTTTTAGGAATTGGCTTTTTTATAATTATGGTGATTAGCCTACTGACCATTTTTGGAGAAAAGTTTACTTGGCTGCATGCAGTTCGTTTATTGTTGGGGCTCACTGGTGTTTGGCTCATGGTTGGCCCGTCAGGCGAGATAGGGTCTGTTGGGGTGATTTGGCTTTTGAGTGGCAGTTTTTGCTTTGCGCTTCACATGATCACAATGCAGTGGTATCTATCTGGTTACAATACGTGGTCGGTGGCGACTTTAGTCGTGTGTGCCACGGCCGTCTTGCTGCTGGGCTTATGGCTTCTCACTGGCATTAATTCTGGCGGGTTAGATTTTGCAATTCCTAGTTTTTATAGTTGGGTCGCTGTTATTTTCTTAGCCGTTTGCTCAAGTTGGATCGGCCGATTTTTCTCATATTCGGCCGTTTCAATTTTAGGCTCCGGGGAAATTGCTCTGCTGACACCAACTGAGACACTCCTCGCAATTATTTGGTCTGTCCTGTTTTTGGGTGAATGGCTCCAGCCGCTCCAGTGGGTAGGCGCGCTATTTATTATTTCTGGTGTTGCTTTGGTCGGTATAAAATCGATTTATGATAACCAGATGGCGGTTAAGCCGGTTGCGGCCGACTAAGGTTCACCGCTACGGCTCACTGGGGGCTGCGTTTCCTCGGCTCTGAATAAAGCATTGAATGCCGTTGGCAATTCCTTGAGCGACTGTGTCGGTCCTTGTTGTTAGTAAATCCCGATCATTAAACATAAATCCCATTTCGAGCAGCAAGGCCGGAGACTCAGCCGAGACATTTCTAAACGCATGATAATGGATCATGTCATCGGTGATTGTTGTGGTGTGAGGCGTTAATCCTGTGACATTGGCATAATTGTCTTCAATGCAAACCTTGAGTAATTCTGATTGAGGGCTCGCATTTATCGATGTCTTGTAGCCGGTAAATGACGCATCTAACGGGGTGCAAGAGTCAGCGTGTAGCGAAATTAGCGCAACGCTTGAAAAGCCGTTAATGCGGTCGTCGAACTCCCCAAAGAGCGTGATGGGTAAGCCTACTTCTTCTAAAAGTGTTTGGACTTTGATCGCCACCTGTTCATTCACTTGTACCTCTTGTAGACCATCTTCACATACAGCACCAGAGTCTGACCCTTTGTGCCCTACCACCAGGGCTACTCGCAGCGGTCCGGGGCTTTGCACAAACTGTTGGGATACGTTTCCAAAGTCAACTCCTTCGTAGCTAACCCCGCCATTTGCTAAATCGCTATTTTCTGACTGTGTGCCTGTTTGAATCGTGAACGGCCGCCCTTCTTCAGGGTTGAAATTGATGTAGAGGTAATACATCCCTCCGGCAGCCAACAATAAGAAGATAATAACCGTTAGATTGCGGCGAAAAAACCAGCCTAATTCACTGTCTTCAGAAAATCTTTGCATCTTTATTCAGGTTGTCGGCCGTACAGTTGGGTTAAATCGCGTAGCCGGTCTGCAATAAACCGACTTAGCATGTCATCTGTAAAACGCCATGACCAGTAACCGCCTGTTTTGCCTGGAAAATTCATCCGTGCTGAGTTGTCTAGCTGCATCAAGTCTTGCATTGGAATGACTGACATCACTGCAACTGATTGATGCGCCAGTCGAATCAAGTCCCACACAATGTCATGTCCATCACTGCTGAGATAGCGGCGTACATGATCTCTTTCATCTTCTGATGCACTCAAATACCAGCCTAATGTGGTTTCATTATCGTGTGAACCCGGATAGACGACACAATCGGCCGTAAAACCATGGGGTAAAAATGCGCTGTTTTTCTCACCACCAAAAGCGAATTGCAAAATTTTCATGCCGGGAAACCCTGCATCATCACGCAATGCGGTGACTTCTGGAGTTATCACTCCTAAGTCTTCAGCGATAATTGGGAGTTTGCCCAACCTGGCTTCTAAAGCGTTGAATAGGTCAATGCCAGGCCCTTTTTTCCATGATCCAATCATCGCAGTCGGTTCAGCGGCCGGGATTTCCCAGTACGCCTCAAACCCTCTGAAGTGATCGATACGCATGATGTCTGTCAGTTCAAATGAGGCATCGATTCGTTTCGCCCACCACTCATAGCCATTCTTTTTCATGGTGTCCCAGCGATAAAGAGGGTTTCCCCAACGTTGACCTGTCTCACTAAAATAGTCCGGGGGTACACCTGCAATGACTGTAGGGTTGCCCTCTTTGTCCAAATAGAATAGGTCAGGATTGGCCCATACATCTGCGCTATCGAAAGCGACAAAAATCGGCATATCACCAATGATTTTGATCCCTTTTTGGTTTGCGTGTTGTTTTAACTGTAGCCATTGAGAAAAGAATAGGAATTGGCGGAATTTTACTAAATCTATCTGTTCTGCCAGCTTTTTGCGCCATTCTTTCATCGCTTTTGGCTTGCGATCTCTAATATCTGTTGGCCACGTGTTCCAAACGCCGCCTTCATGCTCAACATGCTCGTTTTTAAGAGCCATGAACAGCGCATAGTCATCTAGCCACCATGCACGTTCTTTGCAGAAGGAATCAAATCTTTGTTTTTGTTCCACTCCTCCATGCTCAACAAACCAGCTGTGGGCAATTTCAAATAGCTGGTTTTTCCAATAGATCACCCAGCCATAATCAACCTTATCCTTCGGAAAATCGGGGATGTACGGCATACGATCGGCCGGGAGAAAGCCGTCTCGTACCATAAAATCAGGGCTGATCATAAACGGATTGCCCGCAAATGCTGAAAAGCATTGGTACGGAGAGTCACCGTAACCGGTTGGGCCGGGCGGTAAGATTTGCCATAACGACTGACCAGCGTGTTCTAGAAAATCTATGAATCGGTAAGCAGATTCCCCCAAATCTCCGATGCCATATCGGCCGGGCAGTGAAGTTGGATGGAGTAGCACACCGGATGAGCGTTTAAACATAAAATTGAATCTCGTGAAATTGGGATTAGGCTTGACGCTTGTGTCAGCTTAACTAGCAATGAAGATAGGGATAACTTCGTCACTTTTTTAAAATTTTGTTCGTAAGTTTCGCTGGTGAATTTTAGTACTACCGCCATTTGACGCAACAGAGCAATACGGTACTAGAAAACCATTGGTATTTTAGTCACTTTGTGTGACTCTTAGTGAATATCGTCACTGGATTAAAAAAGATTTAGTTGGCTACCGCATGGAAACTATTAAGTTTGTGATCAACGGTTTCGACTTTGTGCCATTGAACTAGTCAAAAAACCTGATTTAGCAATCTTTTACGATTAAGTTAAGGTAAAAAATCGCTCACTTTCCTTTCTTTCCTATAGCAGGTACCATAAAATTAAATAATTCTATAAAAACTGATATTTCTCTGGGAAATCACCAAAATTCAATGAGCATTTTCTCATTTTTGACTTGGATTAACTAAAATCCAATGCCTTCAAAATATGTTAGTGTGCGTAAGATATTTGATACCTATTCCGACTATTTTAATAAGTCGGCCTATTTTTAGACTAAAACTCATACAGGTTCATGGCAAAGTAAAATCGATTGCCCTTATTTGAACCATTTATTTAGATAATTACTCGGTGGTCAAAAGCAGATTTTAGATTTTAGACCACAGCTTAAATATTAAAAGGATTTACAAATGGAAGAACAGCAACCACAACGCTCCTCAATCCCACCATGGGTGTGGGTTGTAGGCCTAGTTGTTATTTTTATTGGGCTCCAATTGTGGGCGACTGGTACTTGGCAAAGTGCTGAAAGCCAAATCACATTGAGTGAGCTTGTTGATCTTATTGAAGATGACCAAGTCAAAAAGATCGAGGTGAATGGCAACTCTTTGGTTGTAGAAGCCAAAGATGGGGTTGTTTATCAATCTTATAAAGAGACAAGCTTAACAGATGAGCTTGCTAACTTTGGCCTCACTGGTGAGCAGATCCGTCAAGCCAACTTCACTGTTGTTAACACTGAAGTTCGTGACTTCTTGGTTTACGCTCTATTTTCTATTGGGCCAATCTTGATCTTGATTTGGATTTTCACTCGCGGTTTCCGCCAGATTCAGTCAGGTGGCAACAACATATTCGGTTTCGGCCGGAGTAAAGCCAAAAATCTAAACGAAGGTGACCGCCCAACCGTTACTTTCGACGATGTGGCTGGAGTTGATGAAGCCCGTGAAGAAGTTGAGGAGATCGTCTCGTTTTTGCGAGAACCTGAAAAATTTGTTCAGGTTGGAGCACGTATACCCAAGGGTGTATTGATGATCGGCCCTCCAGGTACAGGTAAAACTCTTCTAGCCCGTGCGATTGCTGGTGAGGCAGGCGTTCCGTTTTTCCATATTTCTGGTTCTGAATTTGTTGAGATGTTTGTAGGTGTGGGTGCAAGTCGTGTTCGTGACCTATTTACAAAAGCAAAAGAAAATGCTCCTGCAATCGTCTTTGTTGACGAGATTGACGCAGTCGGCCGTCAGCGTGGTGCTGGATTGGGCGGTGGTCATGATGAACGTGAGCAAACACTGAACCAGATCCTAACGGAAATGGATGGCTTTTCTAACGAAACCAATGTGATTGTGATTGCAGCAACCAACCGTGCAGACGTATTAGACCCTGCGCTGTTGCGTCCAGGTCGTTTTGACCGCAAGGTTCAGGTTGATTTGCCTGATGTACGCGGCCGTGAGGCGATCCTTAAAGTTCATTCACGCGGAAAACCACTTTCACGCGACATCGAACTGAATGATGTTGCCCGTTTGACTGCTGGTTTTTCAGGTGCTGATCTAGAGAACTTAATGAATGAGTCCGCTATCTTTACCGCCCGTCGAGGTGGTAACATGATTACCTTGACCGATGTTCAAGATGCGTTTGATCGTATTGCTATCGGTCCAGAACGGCGCAGTCGCGTCATTGATGACGAAGAGAAAGAAATTGTGGCATACCACGAGGCGGGTCACGCAGTTATTTCTTACTTCTTGGCTCATACAGACCCAGTTCAAAAGATAACGATTATTCCACGCGGCCGAGCTGGTGGGTATGTACTGCCATTACCAACTGAGCGAATGACAACTCATAGCCGTCACTTAGAAGATAAAATCACGATGACCTTAGGCGGAAGGGCGGCCGAAGAGATCTTCTTCGATATGGTTTCGACCGGTCCATCATCTGACCTGCAGCAAGTGACTCGATTGGCCCGCGCCATGGTAATGTCTTTTGCAATGGGTAGTGATGAAATGGGAATTCGCGCTTACGGCGATCAAGGTGGCAACGTATTCTTAGGTCGCTCAATGGGTGCTGACCGCGATTACGGTGACGGTGTTGCTGATAAGATCGACCAAGAAGTTCGGGCTATTATTGACCGGAACTATCAACGAGCAGTTGATATTATCAATGAAAAACGTGACAAAATGGTTGCGCTTGCAGATGCATTGCTTGAGCATGAAACGCTTGATCGTCATGAATTTGAAGCGATTATGAATGCTGATGAAGCACCATCAAAAGAAGAGGATGTGGTCACTGGCGATTAAAACCCGTCAGATTTCAAACATCACAAATTAGAAATCTGGGCGCTCCTGAAAAGGAGCGCCTTTTTTATTGAATGTTTAGTTGAAGCCATTGCAGGCTTAAACTGCAAATTGTTATGAATAAGATTGGATTTTTACACACGTCACCCGTACATATTGAAACATTTGATAGGCTGTTTAGTGACAGCCAAGATAGTTACGAGTTGGTTCACTTAGTTGATGAGCCGCTTTTGGCGAAGGCGATGGAAGTTGGGATTACGGCCGATATTGAGACTCAGGTGCAAGCACATATTGAGCAGTTAGCCTCGGCCGGATGTGATCAAGTTGTATGCAGCTGCTCAACAATTGGGAATGTGGCAGAGAGTGTCATGCTTGAGAATGTTCCTGTTTTGCGTATAGATCGCCCTATGGCAGCTGCTGCAATTAAAGGAAGCCAAATTGTTTTAATAGTCGCTGCTATCCAAAGCACTCTTGCGCCAACGCGAGAGCTTTTACTGGATGAGTCAAAAAAGCAGAGCCGGCCGATACAGATTCAAGAATTGGTTTTAGCAGATTCATGGGCTGAGTTTCTTTCTGGCAACTTAGAAGATTATTATCAAGCGATAGCGGTAGGAGTTACTGATTATCTCGCTAGCTCGGAAAGAGATAATACCCAATTGCAACCAGAGGTCATCGTTATCGCTCAGGCATCAATGGCACCTGCGATTAATCTTCTTCAAGATATAACCATCCCAATTTTGGCTAGCCCAGAAATATGCGTTCAGTATATTCTGTCCCAATAGGCATAGCCGAAACTCATATATCGGGCATTTTTATAAGGTCGTTTGTCGAGGTTTAGCTGGTACAAGATAATCTAGTTAATGAAACGCTCCAAAAGTGTGATTTTAGCTCTTTTATCGCTATTAGCTCTGCTCACCTCATGCTCAATTACAACTGAGACTGTCTTAGACTCGGTGGACTTGACCTCGACTCCGGCCGTAATTCCAACTGTTGCTGAACTGGCAGCTATCCCTACCCTAATTGCCGAGCCTTACCCAACGTTTACCCCTATTCCTACTGCTACATTTACACCTGTACCAACGTTGGTGCCGACGAATACACCTCGGCCGACTGCAACCGAAACCCAAGTTCCAACCCTGTCGCCAACTCCGACAGCCACATCAACCCCTCAAGCTGCTGCTCTATCTTGCCCAGAGACTTCACCCGCTGTACCAGACTATAAAAAATATTGGTTGGGGAGCGAACCGTGGCCGACTCCTGTCGCGAATGTGCAATCACATTTTTGGATGAGTAAACCTCTACCAGGGGGAGGGCGATATTTGATTAATCAGACCTTTCCCTATGGTTGGGATCAGTCCGGCCGTCTGGTTTTGCACAATGGTGTTGACTCCGGTGGTGGAGGTCTAGGTACAAAGCTCCCTGCTGTTGCTGATGGCACCATTGTTACGGCACGGGCAGATGCGGATGAATGGTGGGGATTTCGCTGTGATTGGTACGGCCAACTGGTTGTGCTTGAATTGGACCAAAAATTTGATGGGCAGTCTGTATATGCTCTTTATGGGCATGTGCTTAATATAACCGTTGAGGAAGGACAACGTGTAAAACAGGGCGAAACTGTGGCCGAGGTTGGTTTTGGAGGGGCTGCGGCCGTACCTCACCTTCATTTTGAAGTGCGTGTTGGCCAAAATGATTATGAGAGCACGCGAAATCCAATGCTTTGGGTTGCTCCCCCGGAGAGCCGGGGTCTAATTGTAGGGCGGTTAATAGACCCACAAGGCCATCCGTGGCAAGGGGTTTGGATTAATGCCCAAAGCTTATCTGAAGAGGGTATTTCGATCGTAACTTGGAGCTATCTTGATGACCCCACAAGCCTGATAAATGCAGATGAACATTATGCCGAAAATTTTGTCTTTAATGACATGCAACCAGGCAAATACAGGCTGTATATCGAGATTCAAGGCACTCGATACTCGGCCGATGTTGATGTGATAGGTGGTGAAATTTCAGTAGTCGAAATAATAACTGAACCTTTTAGTGATGAAGAACTGGATGGGGAGCAGCCATAATCTAGGTGCCAACTTCTTACAAGGTTTGGTTTAAAAATGGTTAGAAGATTGTTCATTTAGTCAGCGTAAACCCTTAAAAAGTGAAGATTAAATATTTATTTTCTTTATTTTCACGATAGTAAAAATATAGATTTTCCCCATAATTACGGGTGAATTGGTTCTTTGAGGTCGTATATCGCTTAAAAGACCCTTTTGTTGTGAAAATGTTTACAGTTGCAGATTAACAAGGCGTGAATTAGGAAAAAAATCGGCAAGAAGCAACGTAAGATCACCATCAAATAATAGCTAAAGTCACAACCTGACCTTAGTCATTTTATTGGACATAGTTTTTGATTGCTTAAAAATTCAAAATAACTATTCCCTTTATTATGAGAATGAGGGAAAAGCTTGCGATGATAGATCGGGGGACAGGCAGATTAGCTAAGCATCTATACATCTGTAAGTCATAGATCACCGAAGAATAGACAGCTCTTTGCTACCAGTTAAGTTACAGAGAATCGTCTAAATTAGTAAAATTTCGAATTGCTCGGAATTGTGCAAAAGAAACGAGAAATAACAGTTTCAGGCTCTTTTGTGGAGGATTGTTAGTATGAAGACAAAATTGAAAATATCAACTCAAACTCGCTACATTGCTATCTTGTTAGTATTGTTTGTTTCTGGCATTGCTCTGCTTGTGGCAAGCGGTACTGAAGAAGTAAGTGCTGCACCAGATAATATTAATCAGTGCTATAGCCCGCCAACTGGTGCACAAGCTGTGTTTCAAATGGGCCACTTTGTTCCAAATCCTAGTTTTGAAGGGGCTTTACTTAAGGTGGGTACTGTTGAAAAAGCAAACTGGAGTTACACTTTTTTCAATGGTAATGGTGCAGCTGAAGTTTCATCTTTAATAGCGCCTGTTGGTGACTCAACCGCTTCAATTGCGACGGCCGATGCACAAACAGAAGTCAGCCAAGATATTTCTTTCCCGAATGTTGGTAAATATACTGTTTTTGCACATGGGACAGGTGGCGTTGATGGAAAACAACCAATTACTTTCTCAGCCTTGCAAGAGGATATTTCTGCAATTTCACCAAATAAGGGTAAGTTGCGCGTCGTGCATGTAGCCGGTTTTGATGATGATATTGCTGATCTGACACTTGATATAACAAGTGACAACGGAACTTTATTGATTGATGATTTGGCTTATGCTAGCCAAGGCTATGTTGAAGTTGATCCTGGAGTAATCGATATACGTGCAGTTGATCAGACCGGCAGTTATGTCATTTTTGACCTAAAAGAATTTGTTATTCAGAATGGTGAGCTATTCACAATCATATTGCATGGTGATGGGGCTGATACCTTGGGTGTATTCCAGCTTAAAGATTGTGTTAGCCAATATGGTTACAACTTTAAGCCATTTGAGCAGCCTCCAGAGTTCCCACCTTCAGGCGGACGAGTTCAATTTGCTAATTTGGCTCCGTCATCTAGTAATCCAACCGCGGCTAGCCTTGATTTGAATATGAACGGTGTTGTCAATTCAGACTTTGGCGGAATCAAATATGGAACTTCAACCGGATACAACATATTTGAGCCGAATAGCTATACTGCCCAGATATTTAAACCTGGATCTGACACCGTTTTAGCTCAGCTTGTATTTAATGCTGAAGATAAGAAAGATTATACGATTGTGGCGACCGGAGGCGGATCTGATGGGACTCCTTATCAGCTGACGCTGCTAAATGACACGCTGATTGTTCCAGCTGTTGGAAAAAATAGATTTAGATTTGGGAACTTCCTTTCTAATGGTGCGGTGCCTCCAACTTTAAATGTAGAATCTGAAGGCAGCAACGATATCGATTTGCAAAATATCGCATTTGGTCAAACTGGCGTCCCTGCTTATCAATTGCTTGATTCTGGAAATTATGATTTGCGAGTGTTGAGTGGGCCACAAACGCTAATCGACCCGCAAGCGGTCAACTTTGCGAGCCGGTCAATTGAGACATTTTTATCGGCTGGAAACGGCGTCGAGCAGCCATTTGGCATTTTCCGTATCACAAAAGGAGAAAAAGGTAGCTTTGTCCCTTTGAATTCAGCCCGCCTTTATATTGCACATTTGGCTCCATTTGCTGATTCTGTTGACGGTACAGCCGTAACTTTAGAAATTAATGGTGACGTGATTGCAGACTTCTCAAAATACGGTGACTCGACCGGCTACCTAGACTATGCACCTGGTGAGCACTCAATTGCAATTAAATCAAACGGGGCGATTTTAGCTTCACGTGATGTAACGCTTGTAGCTGCTAAAGATTACACGCTGACATTTGCAGGAACTGAAACAAACCTAAGCCTTAGCCCAATTGCTGAGGATGATAACTCTACCCGCCCAAGCACAACTAATGCTTATTTGCGGATGGGGCATCTGGCTTCTATTTCACGTAACGGAGGTTTTGAGCGGATTGATTTTCGTAATCAGTCTGGCATTTTGGCAGAAGGCATCGACTTTGGAGAAATCGAGTCAAATTATGTAGGCCTAGCGGCTGGTAGTTTAGATTTAGATGTTACATTGGCGGCTAAGAATGTTTCAGTGATTAATCCTAAACCAATCGATGTTGATGCTGGTGATGTTGTGACCTTGCTAACAGCGGGGAATGACTCACCTTTAGGACGTGGCGTCTACGCGATTATCAACGGGCAAAAAGGTGTATTTCTTGAGCTAGAAGAAGATGTAGCGTTTCTTTACTTCGCTAATCTTTTGGCTTTAGATTCTGATCTTGCGAACACGGCCGTCACTGTTCGAATTGATGGAAATACTGTTCTAAGTGGGATTGAATTTGGTGAATCTACCGATGGCTATATCGGGGTGGTGCCTGGAACATATGATGTTCAGATTATCCCATCCAACTCATTGGCTCCATTGATTGCCCAGACGATCACAACTGAAGCTCTAAAGCCATACCAATTAATTGCGCATGGCAATGCTACGAACGCAAAGCTTGTATTTCGCGATGAGCCAAGTGCTCCGGGTACCAGCCGGGTACGACTATCGGCCGGTAATTTAGTGCCTGAATCGACTCCTTTCTATGATTCAGTCAGCGTTTCGCGGAACTATGCCCCATTCGCGACAAATATCGCGGCCGGAACAATGTCGGCAGCGATGGTTGATTCAACAACAAGCCTTCTGTCATTCCAAGTAACTACGTCTGATAACTCAGTCACATTGATTGAATCATTGCCAATTAGTGTGGCACCTGATTCAGTCATCACCGTTATGACTGCTGGCGATGGTGGGATCAATCAGCCCTTTGGTTTGTACGCGATCATCGATAATCGCGAGATTGTTTCTTTGCAGACAACAGAAGCACCCAGTGGTGAGCCGCCAAAAATCATCGTATCTCACTTTTCTCCGTATTTGCCTAGTTCAACACCACCAGTTGCACTGCGAGTTAATGGTGTGATTGTTGACCCAGATTTCCGCTTTGGTGATGTGACCAATCAATTTAATGGGAATTTAGGAAACAATAAAGTTGAGGTCGTTGATGCTGCGACTGAAGAGGTATTAAAGGTAACCCATTCAGTTTATCTTGGACCTGGCGACCGTTATTTCTTTTTTGTGACTGGTGGATCTAATGATTTAGAAATGAGAATCTTGGGATATGAAGATACTGAGCAGCTTGATGCGATAAGTGCCACGGTTACATTTTTGAATGCAGCTCCAGTTCCAGATTCAATTACCGATCGTCGCATGAATCTGGTAATGGCCGATCCATCCTTTATTGTTAGCGACGTGCCTTATACATTTGCTGAAACGATCCAAGTTGACCCAGGTAATTATGATCCAATCGTGGTTTCACCTGATAACAAGCGGATGTTTGCAGATCCGAATGAAATAACGTTGGCTGCGAACGAACGTGTTCTGTATGTTGCTACGGGTAATGGAGACACTACTGATGTGGCATTGTATGAATACCGGATTGATGGTGAGACTGTAGACGTTCAACGTGTTGATAATTTTATCGATACTGTGAATTTTTCTACCACTATTTTTCTACCGTTGGTGACGAAATAGATCTACCACATATGAGAATTAGTCGCTTAATATGATTTAAGATGTCATATGAGTGATTTTGTTGAATGGCTCATATCTGACTATTGTCAGGTATGGGCCATTTTTGTTGACGTGGTGCGTCATTTTTGGTAAATTTCACTTTCTACTTATCAAGCGATAAGTAAGCTGGTCAAGCTTGTGCTTGGCTTGGTGCCAATCAGAGATTGGCGGATATTTAGCTTAAACCGGTTTTAATTAATAAGCTCAAAATTACAATTTTCCCCATGAGGTAACCCATGCTCGATTTCCGATTAGATGAAGAACAGCAAATGTTGACTGAGGCGATTCACCGTTTCGCTGAAGACAAAATGCGAAAAGTATTGCGTGAAGCTGAAGAAATGGGGCAAATGCCACCTGATATTATCAGTGCTGGCTGAGAGATCGGCCTGTTGCAAACCGGTTTGCCGGAAGCTTTTGGTGGGATGGGGGAATACTCGGCCGTAACTAGTGCGGTTGCTATGGAAGATTTTGCATGGGGGGATCTAGCTTTAACGATGGGAATCATGCGGCCGAACTTGGTTGCGATTCCAGTTATGCTGTGTGGAACCGATGAGCAAAAAGCGGAGTACCTGCCGATGTTCGCGAGCGAATCTTTGCCACAGGTGACC
>JBGCDP010000006.1:0-16098 GCA_045105475.1 Anaerolineae bacterium | reverse complement strand
GCTCAGCAAACGATAGCTTAGAGGAGAAAGCTCAACCGGTTGATCATGCAACGAAACGATGTGGCGTGAAATATCAATCTTGAGTGGCCCTGACTCAACCAAATTCGGACTGTGGCGCGTACGCCGCAAAATCGCTTTGGCTCGTAACATCAATTCGCGTGTGCTAAATGGCTTCGCCATGTAATCGTCAGCACCATGCTCCAATCCCTCAATTACGTCAGCTTGGTCAGACTTCGCAGTCAGCATCAAAATCGGCACATCTGCGCTTTTACGGATCTCCCGACACAGCTCCAATCCACCTTGTCCTGGCAACATGACGTCTAAAACAACCAGATTGATCTGATAGTTTTTCATATGGTCTAAAGCCTGCTGAGCATTAAACGCGATCAGGGTTTCAAAATCGGCCACTTGAAACGCATAACTAATTACCCCTACCATTTGCGGGTCATCTTCAACAATTAAAACGATCTGTTTATCCATTACACCTTCTCCAGAACCGATTGTGCTTCATGGGCAAAAGGGAGCGTCAAAAAAAACGTCGTCCCTTTTCCTAAACTTGTATCAACCAACACCTTTCCCCCATGCAATTCAACGATTTGCTTCACAATCAGCAACCCTAATCCGGTCCCCCCACTGCCTGACACAAATCGATGAAATAGCTGTTGCCGCTGTTCAAGCGACATCCCAGCCCCATCATCTGTGACAGCGATCAGCAACCCATGATCATTCTCCGAAACAGACACCACAATCTGCCCGCCAGATGAGGTATGCCGAATCGCATTTTGAATCAAGTTGAGCAACGTTTGGCGCATCAGCACTGAATCGATCTTGACCATCGGTAGCATTTGCGGGTAGTAGGTTCGAATCGTTTGCTCTCGCCGATCTGTAAAGGTGCGCATATTTGCGACCACCTCCCGGATCGTGTCACGAATGTCGGCCGCATAAAATGTCGGTTGGAATATGCCCGAATCAAGCTTCCCTTTGGTCAACATATTTTCAGCCAAAATCGTAATTTGATGACAATTTTCATCGATATTTTCTAAAAAGACCTTTTGTTTATCGGTCACTGGGCCAGGTGCCCCGTCTAAAATTAGCTCAACGGAGGCTTGGATGAGGGCCAGCGGGGTGCGAATCTCGTGTGCCCGCATCAGGTATTTGTCTGACCGAATCTGTAGTTTGTGTTCCAACTCTTTTCGAATAACAGTCTCTTGTGCCAGCCGGTGACTCAGCCAAGCGGCTACCCCGATGGAGAGCGTAAAGATCACCGTTATCACAACTTGCTCCTCAGAGATTTGCCAACCACCATCGGCCGAAAACAGCAGACTTGCCTGGAGACCGAAATAAACAATACCTGCCGCCAACATCAGTCTCCAATCAGCCAGCGATATGAGTCCAATCAACAGCGGGGCAAACAAAACCAACAAGACCGGATGGATCGTTAACGTCAAAACAGAAACGAAGGCTACGTCACACACGAAGGCAATCCACTGCTGATATCGCTCAACATTAGGGACCCTGCGAGCCAGTTCCGGCAACGCTAAGCAGGCTAAAAGAACGGTTCCGTTTAAAAGTTGCACAGGCTGAGAGTTCGGCACCCACATGACAACAGCTAGGACAGAAACAAGCGCGACGACCCAGCGGCCAATGCGCCAATAGCTATGATTGAGTAAATTTAGTCCCGTTTCCATATTTTCTAAGATAGCCTCGACATAGATTTATTGCCACTTTGACGTTACCGTTTTATAGCATGGTTCTAGGCAATCAAAGATTATGGTTGGGGTAGAAAGAAAAAATAAAAACAAAAAAGGCCCGCCAAATGGCGAGCCTTCTAACTTTTAATATTTATTCTTGAAACTACACTGTCGGCCGGAACTTGTACCCGTAAACGATCACACCCTCAGCCCCTTCTGTACGAAGCTTGCGTGTCACCATTTCAACCGGCATTCCAATAGAAATATCTTCTTCGTCTACATCGGTAATTTGTGCTGTTACGAGCGGCCCTTCTTCTGTTTTGATTAGCCCAACAACGTATGGGGCATAACCGTCAAATCCGGCTGGGGCATCATACACAACGCTGTACGAAAATAGTTCACCCTGACCTTTAAAATCGAATGTTTCTTGTTCAGGCTGCACGTCTGGTAGTGTGACTGCACCCGTATTATTCATGTTGTATCGCTGCGCTTTCATGCGCCAATGTGTTGAAACGTTCATTTGTATTCCTTCGGAAAGTAAATTGCAGATTGCTGAGAGCATGTGCAAACAAATTCCGTGTATCTCTGTATAAAACCTGATGATAGTATGGGTGAACGCCTCTTCCAGTGACTCCCATCCCTAAAAAAAAGCTGTCAAAACCTATCAAAGTCCCTTTTGTCCGGCCGGAAAATAAGCCTTAAGTACCGATTGCGGCCTTGTAGGGCACATCTCATACATGACATTGAGTTAATCATCATTTTTTCAGAAAACGTGATTTTTCGTTAAGTAGGCACTACTGCAGGCGGTTATTTTGACAAGATGGTCAGAATGATACCGATTGAAAGGCTCATTTCTTGCCAGATTATTTGATCTTACCCAAAAGAATTTGCAGGGTGCTGTGAGCGATTAGAATCGACAAGCTAAAGGAATTTCTATAGATCGCTACCGGTCACCGTTCGGCTTATCAGCTGATCGGCCCGTTCCCGAATTTCTCCCGGAGCGATACCCGTTTGCTTTTTAATTCGGCGCGTAAAGTGAGCCTGGCTTTTAAACCCACACTGATGCGCAATCAGGCCGATAGACAAACCGGTATTCTGCAGCATTTCGATCCCCTGCTGAGTCCGTACTTTCCAGACATATGCCATAGGGGTGAGATTAAGTTTGGCGCGAAACAAGCGGGTTAGCTGGGAGGGGCTGATGGCAGCCCCGGCCGCAATTTCGGCCACCGTCAACGGATCAAACATATGATCGTGAATGTATTCTTGAGCCAAGTTGACGGCGAGTACGGCCGGGGTCACCTGCTTGCCCCGTTGCACCCGCTCCGCTTCAGCCACATAGCGCCAAAACAAAAGCAGTGACATCGCTTGAGCCTGCTCTGCATGGCGCATTTGATCCCCGCCCGTTAGACGCATTACTTCTAACGTACGCGCATGGATCTCTTCTGAAAGGGTGATCGGTCGGGGGAGTGCGGTTAAATGGTTCAGAAAACGATCAGTTAAGCCGTTAAGCTGAAAACGAACCCACGTATGCTCCGTTACCCCGGAGCGAGCGCATTCATAATATTCGCGTGCGTTCGGCCGGGAGAGAAAAACGGTATGTGGCCCGACGTTAAACACCTGGCGATCAATCGTAAATTTAATATGCCCTTTGAGCACTGTAATCAAAGACCAATATTTCATCATGCGCGGGCCAAAGGTGCCACCGGGCGGATAATGAGCACGGCCGATACTTAAATGAGACAGCGTCAATGAAGCGGTCTCAGCAAAGATAGTAGGATTCTGTGGGGGTATATTGCGTGTTTGGGTCAAATCTCACACCTGTATCCTGGGAAGTGAAAAAATTATACGCAGAATTTTAGTTGTTGAAAAGAATAAGGTTTAAAACGAAAGTTTTAGGCAAGGGATTAGAGCGTGTGCGTGTTTAGGTCAAGTTCTGCATACATTCAATTCGGTTTCCGAATGGATCATAGATATAAAAACGAACGTAACCGGGGATCGGTGTCGCCTGCACGATTTCAATTTCGCATTTTTGCAAATGGTCACGCAATTTTTCAAGGTCGGCCGTTTCAAAGGCAGGGTGCCGTTTTGTCTTCCCCCATTCTGGCCGATTTTCGACCCCAATGTGCAACGGCAAGTTGCCCGTTTGCAACCACAGCCCCCCATTCGGTTTCAGGCTATCGGGCTTTTCAATTTCAACAAAGCCTAAAATGTCACAATAAAAGCTACGGGCCTGATCTTCGGCTCCAACCGGAGCAGTTATTCCAATGTGATTAAACTTGAGGTCAAACATAGTCAGCTCAGTGTAGCGTGCCGTTTGGTCATTGGCTACTGAACCGGTGTGCCAAGTCAGATCAGCGTGCGAAGCTAAGCCAAATCTGCGTGCGAAGCTAAGCCACTCCCTGATATACTTAGTGATATGTCTGAATCATCTGAAACTATCAAACACGAAGGGGGCTGCATGTGCGGCCGGACCCGATTTACCATCTTTTCAAACCCGACGTTCGCCAGTTATTGCCACTGCGATGACTGCCGTCAATCTACCGGAGCACCCGTTTCCGCGTTCGTCGGTTTCCCCACGGCCGAACTCGTTTGGCAAGGCGAAGAACTCAAAGGGTACAAATCATCTGCCAAAGTGACCCGCACATTTTGCCCCGACTGCGGTACATCGATTTCGTACGAAGACGAAAAGCTACCCGGTGAAATTTACATCTATGTGGGTGTGATGGATGATCCAGACAGCTTTCCCATGACATCGCACAGCTATGTGGGTGAAAAGTTAGCCTGGCTCAATATGGGAGACGACTTGCCCCATAACGACGGTACGGCCGCGCCACGAGATTAAGCTGCCAGCGAGTTAGGATTTGGGAGCCTAGAAAAATTGAGCACAAAATATCAAAACCGCCCTGCCAAAAGAATCTAGACTGTTCGTATTAATCCAATTTAGTTAATTTAGGAGAACGATATGAACACCGATTTTGAAAACACATGGGAAACCTACGCATCATCTTGGAAAGCAGCGACTGAAGAAGAGAAACGTGATCTATTTAAAAAATCACTAGCTGATAACTGCGTCTACAATGACCCGCTCGCAAAAGCGAAGGGATGGGATGAGCTATCAAAATACATGCTCGACTTTCATCAACAAGTTCCCGGCGGCCACTTTGTCACAACCTCTTTCATGAGCCACAGCAATAAAAGCATTGTGACTTGGGAAATGAAGACGGGAAACAACATCGTCATAGGGGATGGCATCAGCTACGGTGAGTACAACGAGCAAGGGCTGCTCACCGCTATGACCGGATTTTTCGAACCATTGGCTTAATTCAGCTTTATTCAAAGGATAACCAAGCGAAGTGAACCCACTTATTCAGCAAGTTCAAGTTGGCATCGATTTTATCGAAGCCAACCTGGACCACGACATCACTCTGGCACAGGTTGCTCAAACGGCCGATATTAGCCAGTGGCATTTCCAGCGTATCTTCAAGGCGCTAACCAACGAAACCTTGAAAACCTACATTCGCTCACGCCGCTTGGCCAATGCCTTAGACAAACTGCTCGACCCCAATATTCGCATCATTGACATCGCTTTTGAGGCTGGATTCGAATCTCAAGAAGCTTTTACCCGTGCATTTAAGAAGGTTTATGAAATGACACCCAACGCCTTTCGCAAGCTGGCCAATAAGAATCTGTTCCTGAAAAAAGTGCAGTTTGACACCGACTATCTGCAAAACCTCAAGCACAATATCTCGCTAGAACCAGAGATTTATGTCCAACCAAAACTAGAGCTGATCGGACTGCGAACTGTTTTTTACAGTGTCGATTCAGAAAAGAACAATATTGCTGAAAAGCTCCCACCACTGTGGGATGCGTTCTTAAAACGCATCATCGAGATCAATGGTGAAGTTCCGACAATGTGCTACGGCATCATCCGACAGACGGCCGAAAAAACAGACAAGCTTGAATATTTCGCGGCCACTGAGCTGAAATCCCTCAAGCAAGTTCCCACAGATGCTGACCTAGTGCGATTACAAGTTCCTAAAACGACCTATGCGAAGTTTGCCTGTAAAGGACAGGTCGCTAACTTAGATGACACGGTTAACTACGCTTATTCGAGCTGGCTGCTGCAATCTGAGAAAAAGCATACCTACGGGGCTGACATCGAATTTTACGGTCCTGAATATGAAGCTGACTCAGTCGATTCAACCGTCTACTACGCAATTCCCATTACATAAAAGTCGATTTTATCGGTATTGATTTTTCTTCGACAAGATCAACAGGATGTACAGGATCAGGTCGTTCTAACGGCTATCAACATCCTGTCAAAAGTTTTTCCAACAAAGTTTAATAAATAAAAATGACTCAACAACAATTTAAACCGGTTCACTTTGAATCAAAAGATGGTCTCTTAATAACGGCCGATCTTTACCCGACCCCACCATCTAGCCCAAATAAGGGTCTGATCCTCTTATGCCATCGTTCACACTTTCACAGAGGCGAATACCGTGAAACAGCGCCCAAATTAGTTGAGCTAGGCTTTATTTGCTTGGCCATCGATCAGCGGTCGGGAATGAACTCTAAACATATCAAGAATGAAACATCGAGCTTGGCGAAAGAGAAGAAGCTACCCACAGGTTATTTAGATGCTCGACAGGATATTGAGGCTGCCGTCGATTATGCGTTTGAGCTGAACCAACAGCGGCCGATTATTCTCTTCGGCAGCTCTTACTCAGCAGCGTTGTCTCTTTTAATCGGGACAGACTCTGAAAAAGTCAAAGCGATCATCACCTTTAGCCCCGGAGAACATCTCAAGAAAACAGATGTAGCTGGCTCGATTAAATCTTTAAGTAAACCGGTTTTTGCGACAGGCCCACAAAAAGAAAGCGATGAGATTGAGGCGGTCATGAGCCAAGTCGCGTCGGAGCATGTGACACTGTTTAAACCAAGCCCGGCCGTAGACGGATTCCATGGTTCAAAAACGCTGTGGGAGTCAGTAAAAGGGTATGAAGAATATTGGAATGCGCTCAATAATTTTTTAAACAAAGCTGCATAAAAGCGAGCAGCTACGCAGTTTTCGTTTGCTGAGATTGTCTCAAAAGAATCGAAGGGTTTTTCAAAATTCTTTGATTCGTTTGATGATTAGCTCATCCTCTATATTAGAGGTAGCATTATCGGTAATTATTCCTTTTGCCTGCACTCTAACAGAAGGAGAACTTACCGCATGAGCAAAGAAAATATAACCGAGAGTAAAACAGAAGCAGCCCACATCGCCCCTTTAATCAAACAACTAAAACTACGTGGTATCGGCCCAGCCGTTATGGGCGGCCGGATTATCGATATCGCAGTTGATCCAACCAACAAAAGTCGCTGGTTTGTCGCGGCCGGATCTGGTGGTGTTTGGAAAACCGAGAACGCCGGAATCACTTGGGACGATGTCTTTAAAGATCAAAAATCCTACTCGATCGGCTGCGTCGCCATCGATCCGTCTAATCCCAGCAACATCTGGGTCGGCACCGGCGAAAATGTCAGTGGCCGACATGTAGGCTGGGGAGATGGGGTTTACAAAAGCCGTGATGGTGGCAAAAGCTGGAAATGGGTCGGCCTCGAAAAGAGTGAACACATCGGCAAAATTTTAATCGACCCACGCAATGGAGACACCGTTTACGTCGCCAGCGAAGGGCCACTCTGGTCGGCCGGGGGCGAGCGTGGCGTCTATAAAACAGAAGATGGGGGTGAAACTTGGGAAGATGTCCTCACCATCGACAATGACACCGGTGTCACCGATCTCGCTTTTGATCCATCGAATCCAGATGTGATTATCGCGGCCGCCTATCAACGCCGTCGGCACATTTGGGCCCTCATGGGGGGTGGCCCCAGTTCTGGCATTTATAAGTCAGACGACGCAGGTGAAAGCTGGCGCCGGATCGACACCGGTCTCCCGAAAGGAGACATGGGGAAGATCGGCTTGGCCACAACACCGGCCAACCCCAATCACGTTTACGCCACCATTGAAGCGGCCAAAGACGGTGACAAAGAGGCCAAAGGGTTTTATCGTTCAACTGACAAAGGGGAGAGTTGGGAAAAACGGAGTGACTACATTTCTGGGGGAACCGGGCCACACTACTACCAACAGATTTATGCCTCGCCAACAACGGCCGACATGGTTTACCAAATGGACGTGATGGTTCATTTAACCCGTGACGGTGGTAAAACGTTCAAAATGACCGAAGATGGGAAGAGCAAACACAGTGACAACCATGCGCTCTGGATCGATCCTGACAACCCCAATCACATGCTGCTGGGCCACGATGGCGGCTTGTCTGAAACCTATGACGGCATGCAAAACTTCAGGCACGTTTCAAACCTGCCATTGTCACAATTTTACAGACTCGATTTAGACAATTCTGAGCCGTTTTACAATGTCGCAGGTGGTGCGCAAGACTTAGGAACACTCGTCGGCCCATCTCGAACAACCAACACAGAAGGGGTACGAAACGGCGATTGGTGGGTGCCGCTTGGAGCGGATGGGTATCACGTCGCTTACGACCCAACAGATCCAAACATTTTATACCTCGAATTTCAGACCGGCTTTTTCTTCCGTTATGACATGGAGAGCAAAGAGATTATCGGCATTCAGCCCCAAGCTGCGGCCGACGATGACATCGTTGACCGCTGGAACTGGGATGTGCCGATTCTGATCAGTCCGCACAACCACAAACGGATTTATTACCCGTCTCAACGGCTGTGGCGTAGTGACGATCAAGGTGATTCATGGACGGCCGTCAGCGGTGACCTAACCCGCAACTTAAACCGTTACGAGCTTGAAATGATGGGGCGTGTCCATTCTGTCGATGATCTTTATGACAACATGGCGATGTCTGTATTCAGCTCGATCAGTAACCTGACAGAGTCGCCATTAGTCGAAGGACTGCTTTACGCAGGCACCGACGATGGGCTAATTCAAGTCACTGAAGACGGCGGCAAAACGTGGCGCGTAGCGGCCGATCTACCAACCGCTCCCACGATGGTCTTCATCCAATCAGTTGAAGCGTCTCTTCATGATCTTGACACCGTGTTCGCGGCCGCTGATGCGCATAAAATCGGTAATTATTCACCTTACCTGTACGAAAGCAATGACCGGGGCAAATCGTGGAAACCGATCAACGGCGACCTGCCGCACGGTGAAATTTTATGGTCGATTCAGCAAGATCATGTCAATCCTGATCTGCTCTTTATCGGGGCGGAAACCGGCATTTATGTGTCGCTTAATCGAGGTGAAAATTGGCACAAGCTCAACGGCGGTGTCCCCACGATTGCGTTCCGCGACATCAAAATCCATCGCAGAGACAATGACTTGGTCGGAGCCACCTTCGGCCGTGGCTTCTATGTTCTTGACGATTACACCCCACTGCGCGACATGGCGGCCGATGCGCTGCAAGACAACGGCCACCTATTCCCTGTGCGGGATGCTTGGTGGTATGTGCCGCAGCAGGTGAGCCAATCAAAAGGGTCACCGACGATGGGTGCTACAGCGTTCAAAACACCCAACCCAGACTTTGGCGCAACCATCACATACTGGATGAAAGATGGGGCCAAAACGGCGAAGCAGACGCGGCAAGCGGCTGAAAAATCGGAAAAAGCGGCCGGGAAAAATATCGACTTCCCAGGTTGGGACACATTAAGCAAAGAGGCAGATGAAGGCGCTCCTGTAGCGATGGTTGTCATCAAAGACAGCGATGGCAACACGGTGCGCCGTTTAGAAGCCCCGGCAAAAGCGGGCTTACACCGGGTCAGTTGGGACTTGCGCCTGACACCTCCGGATCCGGTTATTTTGAAGCAGCCAGATTTTCGTTTCCCGTGGGAAGGTGACCCGATGGGGCCACTCGCGGCTCCCGGCACCTATTCAGCCGAGCTATGGCTCGTCACGGCTGGCAAAGCCAAATCTATCGGTGAAAGCCAAAGCTTTGAAGTCAAACCACTGCCGACCATGCCAGGCACCGACTTCAATGTGACCGCTGCCTTCCAAAAAGAGACGTCTGATTTGGTCAGCCAAATCGCAGGGGCGGGCAAAGAAATTGCTCGGGCCACTGAACGGCTTAGCTATGTGCGTAAAGGGATTGTGTCAGCCCCAGGAGCTGACCTCAAGCTGTTTGGCCGGGTCGATAAGATGCAGGCGAGGTTGAACAGCATGACCACGCGCTTGAGCGGCGACGGTGCAAAAGCGAAACTGGATGAGCCAGCGAAAATGGCCCTCGGCACACGGGCCAGAATGGTGCAGTTCATGCACTGGGAAACGCGCCAAAATCCGACGAAAACGATGCAGGATAGTCTGGCGATTGCGGCAGATGAGTTTAAAGCGCTCAAAAAGGATCTGACGAAACTGATCGATAAAGATTTAGCGAAGCTGGAGGCTGACTTAGCCAAAGCGGGTGCCCCATGGACCCCCGGCCGTAAGCTTTAACGTTTGCCCCCGTCAATTGCGGGCTGAATAGGTATAATTAGAAAGGGTAGTCCTAAAATGGCTATCCTTTTTTTATTTAGGGTCAAATACATAAATTGCAACAACTAGCAGCAGGTTAGCTTTAGAGGAAAATTTTAAATGAGCGCATTCAATCCAACCCAACGCCAAATATGGCGCCGCAACTTGCGCGACGGCTTGAACATCGACAACTTAAAATCAATCTGTTTTGATTTAGACATCGAGTATGAAGACATAGCCGGAGAGACAAAATCTGACAAGATAAACGGCTTGCTTGAGACGTTGTTTCGGACGAATCGACTCGAGCAATTTCGATCCTATTTGATCGACCATGAAGAGTATGGGCATGTCACATTGCCGGGGTTGGGTGAGTTAATTGGGGAAACGCCATATGTGGGACTGAGCGCGTTTAGTGAGGAAAATGCGCAAAACTTTTACGGCCGCGAGGAGTTTGTTGCCCAACTTCAAAACGCAATCGAAAAACAGCCGTTTGTGCCGGTGCTGGGTCCCAGCGGCAGCGGGAAATCTTCGCTGATTTTTGCAGGGCTATTCCCAAAAGTCCGGCAAATGCCCGACTGGATGGTGCTCAACACTCGGCCGGGAGCAGATGTTTCACCGCTGCACAGCTTGGTTACCGCGTTTCTAAATCCTGCCATGCAAGATCGGCTGCCGCATGAGCGACGCAAAGCGATTAATGACGCGACTCAACAGATATTAGCCGGTGTGCTGACTCCGATGGAGCTGGTCACTGATTTGGTTCAGCAAAACGAGAAAGTCGAAAATGTGTTGCTTTACATCGATCAGTTTGAAGAGCTATTTACAGCGGACCAAGATGATGAGCATGCGAAAACAAATCAGTTTCTTGAGCATCTTGTCCCGCTCATAAAATCAACGTCTAAACGGGTTCGTTTGGTTATTTTGATTACGATGCGGGCTGACTTCTTGGGCTACGCGCTGGGACACCCAGCCTTAGCCGACCTGCTAAACCACTATGACGATGTGAAACTCCGGCCGCTTAAGATCGAGCGTGACCCTGAAAACGAAGATGAGCTTTCTGAAATGGAGCGGGTCATTATCTTACCGGCCCAAAACGCCGGAGCTTCCTTTCAAGAAGGGGTCGTCGAACGCATCATTGAAGATGTGGCCAAAGGGACGGGCAATTTGCCGCTGCTCCAATTTGCGCTGACTGAGCTTTGGAACGTGCAAGAAGATGGGATTCTGACCCATCAAGGGTATGACTTTATCGGTCAGGCGGATGGGGCGCTGGTTAACCATGCAGAAGCGGTTTTTGAAGAGTTATCTGCGGCCGAGAAAAAGCTGGCTCGCCAACTGTTTGTGCAATTGGTTCAGCCCGGTCGCGGCACAACCGATACCCGGCGCATCGCCAAACGGGGTGAGCTATCAAACGAAGTTTGGCAACTGGCCCAAAAACTGTCAGGGGAAGAAGCGCGGCTTATTTATGCTAGCTCTGACGCAACCCAGCGGGAGACGGTGCAGGTAACCCATGAAGCCCTCATCGCCAACTGGCAGCGGCTCAAAGATTGGATGGACGAGGATCGAGCGTTTCGTGAATGGCAGGAGCAGTTCCGGGCTGATGTGGCACTCTGGCTTGAGTCTGATCATCCGGATGATTTCCTTTATAAAGGGGCACGGCTGGCCCAATCAAATGAACAAATTCGGCTGCGTCAGCCTAATCTGCAAGAAAGCGAACAGCGATTTATCGAGACGAGCCAAATGGCGGCCGAGGCTGACGCCAAAGCCAAAGAAGAGGCACGCCAGCTAGAGCTGGACCAGGCACGCCAGCTGGCCGAAGCCCAAGAGCGTGAGTTGCACGCGCAAAAACGACGGACACGCAGCATCTGGATGGCGCTGGGCATCATCTCCCTGCTGCTGATCGGTAGCATCTATGCCACTTATCAATCGGTTCAGAATGCGACCATTGCGCTCGAGGCGAGCAATCGGGCGCAAACGCAGGCGCTGATGTCGCTTTCAACAACGACTCTTCCTGACCATATCAGCCCATCAGTTGAGCAAGCGGAGCAGGCGATTTTGATGGGTGTGCAAGCGATCCGCAATAATGACGCACTGGAGGGGAAGCTCCTCTCGCTCAGCTTTATCAATCGTCAGATGCGAACGCTGATGGAGGAGCTAGAAAAGCCGACATGGTCACCGATAATCGTTGGAGACACAGAGCTTTTTCCGGGCGATTTCGCATTTTACAAACAGTTAGATATCACGGCCGACGGCCGCTACGTCATCGCATCGGAAGAGTTTGGCTATCTTTATTTATGGGACATGGCACAGCCGGAAATGCCGCCAATTATTTTCGATACGTATTTGAATGAATCGTCTGAATATGGGGTGGCAATCGCCCCTGATGGGGCATTTATCGCGTCATATTACGAAGGGTTTGACATTGGCATTTGGACCCTCGACAACAATGAAGAACCGCTGGCGATTTTGCAAGGGCACGATGACTTTGTGACGATGTTTGAGGTTTCAGCCAACGGCCGTCTACTGGCCACGGCCGGATTTGATGGGGTAATTAATATTTGGGATATGACCCACCTCAATGCTATTGGCGACCCCATTCCTATAATCTCTGATTTAGAGTTTATTATCGACATCTCGCTTTCAGCCGATGGCAAAACGGTTTTTGTTGCCAATCAGCTTGATGAAAGCATCAATGAGCTCATCGGATTTGATACAAGCGATGGGAGCGAACAATTTAGAATAGAATTCGCCGATATTGTCCGATCCATAGAAGCTGCTCCAAACGGCCGACTGCTTGCCGTCGGTACGACCATCGGCGATGTTTATTTGGTTCCTTTAGCTGAAGATAACGAAGATGAGAATGACGACATCACCCATTTAAAAGGGCAAGTTAGCTATACGACTGATATTGAATTTTCGGCCGACAGCAATCTGATGGCCACCGTCAGCGATGACAAAACAGTTTTTGTTTGGAACTTGATCGATTTAGGTGAAGAGCCGCTGCGGTTGCAAGGACATACGAACCACGCGACGTCGGCCGTCTTTTTGCCCACTGGCAACCAGCTTATCTCAAGCGGACAGGATAACCCGCTCCTCCTGTGGCATTTGACCACCGACAGTTTGAGCGAGTCATGGATGCTCGATCGGACAACCACTTCGCCGCAAATCATCGAAGCGGAAGAGTGGGTCACGCAGGTAACGTGGTCGCCCGATGGGCAACAGCTGGCGGCCGGTTATCGAGACGGCTCGGCCGAAGTTTTCTCTACCGCTGACCCAACGGTTCGAGGCATAATCAATCCACCTAACATCGACAGGATGGCCGACGTTGTTTATTCACCCGATGGAAAGTGGCTCGTTGGGGTGATAGAAAATGAGAAAATCCAAATTTGGGATACGCTTATCTATGAAGTCGTGGCTGAGTTTGATTTTTCAGGGTTCGCGCTCGACCAAGTAGCATTTACACCTGATAGCAAGAATCTATTGGCCCCTATCGATGGAAATATTTATGTTTGGTCAGCCGCTGATTGGGAGGCTGACCCGGTATGGACATCAATATATGTGGCAGACGAAGGTTTGTTTATTGACGCGATCACGCTTTCGGCCGATGGGTCAAAAATCGCGCTAGCAATGGATGATGGCTCTTACGATGTTTTAGTTTTCGGTTTTCCCGAAATTGATCCGAATGATCCTTTGCACACGTTTACGGGCAATGTTCATTTTATTAATGCGCTTGATTTTTCACCCGATGGCAGATGGCTCGCAAGCGGCAATCGATTTTCAAAAATACATGTGTGGGATTTAGACAATCCTGATGCTGACTCAGTTGTTTTAGAAGATCACCAAGCATTTATCTTGGCGCTCGATTTTTCCCCAGATAGTCAGCAGTTGGTGTCAGCGGCCGATGACAATACGGTGCGTGTGTGGGATACCAACGATTGGACGGCCGAATCGCAGCTTTTAGAAGGGCATCAGGCGTTTGTATGGTCGGCCGAATATTCGCCAGATGGAAAGTACATCGTATCCGGCAGCACTGATCAAACGATTCGGATTTGGCCGACGCTCGACACACTTGTCGAACTCGCCTGTGAGCGGGTAACGCGAAATATGACCAGTGAAGAGTGGGATCGATTTTTACCCAGCCAACCTTATCAGCAGACATGTCCTAATCTACCTCCGGCCGGATCGAATTAAACGGGTTGCAATTCATTCCCCTTCATAAAAGAATCACATCAAAAACAGTTTCTATAGTTTGCCACATCTAAAAATACGTCCGACAATAACCAACCTAAGCAAAACCCCTCAATCAAGCAGTGACTGATTGTTCAAATAAACCGGAGAGAATAATGCCCCACGACGTAATCGAATTGACCCAGAACTTAGTCAAAATGCAGTCTGTCAGCAAAGACTCAAACGCCCCTATTTCAGACTATCTGCAATCTATTCTTGAAGAGATGGGCTGTACGATTGAGCGGCTTGAATATACCGACGGTAACGGTGAACTCAAGGTCAATATCATCGGCAAGCTGGGAGAGGGCAAAGGGGGGCTGGCGTTTTGCTCACACTCAGACACGGTACCAGGGCAAGAGGTTGATTGGGATGCGTTTGACCCGGTCATCAAAGACGGCCGACTGTACGGCCGGGGCTCCGCTGACATGAAGGGGCCATTGGCAGCCACCATCGTTGCCGCCAGCAAAATTGATGCAAGCAAACTTAAAGAGCCTGTCTACATCTTGGTTACTTCTGACGAAGAGATCGGGCTGTTCGGCGCAAAATTTGTCTCTGAAAAGTCAGAGATGATGCGCAAAGACAAACCAAAATACGGCGTTATCGCTGAACCAACCAAGATGATTCCGGTCTATGCTCACAAAGGTGGTGCTGGAGCCGTGGTTACGTCTTATGGCAAAGCGGCTCACTCGAGTACCGACAAAGGGGTTTCGGCCAACTTTCAACTGGCCCGCTTCATGGCTGAAATGGCCGACTTGAAAGAGGTTGCCATGAGCGACGAGCGTTTCATGAACGATGAGTTTAATCCCCCAACCAATGGCTTCAACATGACGATGACCGACTTCAACACGGCCGGGAACGTCACTGCTCCCAAAGCGCAATGCCGCGTCGGTTTCCGCGCCATGCCGAACGCGCAGGCTGAAGAGATGCTCGAAATGATCGTGGAACGGGCTGAAAAATATGGGCTTGAATACACCACCCGCCTTTTTAGCCCACTTTACGTTTCGAAAGATTCTGACTTGGTTAAAACAGCAGTCAAAGCACTCGACGGCCGGGAACCAGAAACAGTCTCTTACGGCACAGATGGAATGTACCTAAAAAATGTAATTCAGGAAATGGTGGTCCTTGGCCCTGGAGACATCGGGGTGGCGCACACGGTTGGGGAGTCGGTGCCACTTGATGAGCTAACGCAAGCTGTAGACGTATACGAGAAGATGATTATTGAGCTCTGTATGTAGGTTCTAAATAGGTGATCGTGCTTTACAAATCACCTATTTGAGCGTGCCGATTGAATCTGTATCAATCGGCCGCAATCGGTTTACCCACAAACGCATCAACGTTTGATTCAGCCTTCTTAAATACCATTACCCCATCATCAATGGGTGAACGGCGAAGTATCTTTTTATCAAGCCGATAATCTTGCGGGGCAATCCATGGCGCATGGTCTCCCTGTTTGGGGAACAAGTGCATCACCCGCTGCATATAGCCAGATGAGAAATCGTCCACATACGGCCGTTTCTGCATCGACCGGTCTTCGCTCCGTAAAGTGGGGGTGCATTGGCTGACATCTTTTTCATCCATATGATTGATCAAACGGCAAATGTATTCTGCGGTTAAATCAGACCGCAATGTCCATGACGCATTGATGTAACCAAAAGTTGAAACCATATTGGGCACGCCCGAATACATCAACCCTTTATAGGTAAATGTGTC
>JBGCDP010000005.1:0-8411 GCA_045105475.1 Anaerolineae bacterium | reverse complement strand
AAAACATTTTGGGACTGCTACACGGTGCGCAATCATGTGCTCACTAAATTAGAAATGGCAGACGATGAAGTCAACCCTGAGATTCGTCGACGCTTACTGACATTTGTGGTGGCTGGGGGAAACTATGCGGGCGTTGAAACGATTGCTGAGCTGACTGAGTTTTTAGAAAAAACGATTAAAAACGATTATCCGCAGATTGATATCAATGAGCTACGCACGGTGCTGGTTCATAGTCGCGATCATATTCTGCCGGAGCTTAAGCAACATTACCCAAAGCTGTCTCAATATGCTCAAGAATATTTAGAGCAACGGCCGCGTTTGGATCTGATTCTAAACTCACGTATGCAAAGCGCTTCGCCTAACGAGGTAATTCTCGATACAGGGGAAGTGATTCCGACCAATACGATTATTAGCTGTACGGGTACGGCCCAGTGGCCGCTGCTTGCACAGCTTGAGCATGCGGAACGGACCAAAAGCGGCCGACTGATCTGCAATGAGTTTGGGCAGGTCAATGGATATCGAAATATCTGGTCGGCCGGGGACTGCGCTGCTATCCCGCATCCTAAAGGGGGAGATTCACCCGCTTTGGCGATTTATGCGATGACGGCCGGGACGTTGATCGGTAAAAATCTAATTCGCACTGCCAAACGAGATCCGCTCAAGCCGTACACCTTTACCGGATTGGGCGATGCGTGTGTGCTTGGTACGTTTCAGGCGGTTGGCCATGTGTGGGGTATTCAGTTTCGCGGTTTTTCCGCTTGGCTCGCATGGCGCGGCTTTATGATCTTTTACCTGCCGACATGGGATCGCCGTTTCCGGACGATTGCCGATTGGATCGTTGGGCCGTTAGTTGGTAGGGACATTGTCGCCGTCCGGCCAATGATTCCACCGTCCACCAGCACCCAGATGTTTGAGAACGGCCAAGTCATCATGAAGCAGGGTCGTCCGGCCATGTCGATGTTTGCGGTGCGCGATGGGGAAGTTGAGCTTGTTGACGAAACGAGTGGCGAGGTGACTCGCATTTTGCGCCGTGGGGACCATTTCGGTGCCACAGAACTATTGGCTGACGATTTTTATAGCCAAACGGCGAAGGCGAAAGGGCCGGTTGAAATTCTAAAAATACCAGAACAGCAGGCACGCCATCTATCGTCAACGTTGCCGGTATTTGCTCAATCGATCCGGGGGGATGGTCCGCCGGTTGAAAGTGAGTATTCTCAACTGCCCAAAGTTGAAGAACCAGAGTCTGTTTCGATCCCGGCCGTACCGCTGGCTATGACGAGCGCACCACCTGTAAGCGTGTCTGAGCCGGTACCAGAAAACATTGTGGAGCGGGTAGAGCCAAAATCTAGGCCGAAGGCCGTTGTAGAAAGCAGCGGGCTGAAGCCCGCCGCTTTAGTCTCATCTCCTAAACCTAAAGCTAAGCCAAAACGCCAGCCGGAGAAAAAGGAACCTCAAATATTTGGGATGAATTTGCGCATGGTGGTGATTGTTGGCATTTTGACCCACTTGGGGCTGACCTCTTTTTATTTCATGACGCAGAATGTGGCGGACACGAGCATTACTTTAAGTCGGTTGAGCGATATTTTTGCATTAAGTAGTTGGCAGATGGGGCGTTATCTATTGGCATTTTTGTCGTTTTTCGCCAACCTGTACATCATTTATATGCACTCAACCCATCCACCACATCCGAAGTTTTTGTTGCTCAAAAAGCGCAAGGTTTCGATACGACTGCATGTCATCAGTGGCTCGATTGAGTTCTTTGCGGCCGTGGCTGCTTTTTTCATGCCAGACCCAACAATCCCGGCGATTATCATGGCGCTGGCGGCCGTGGTGCATATTTCAACATCGTTTTTCCAGACGCCGATTGTTTTTGGTGCCAAGGCGGTCATGATCCCGTCATACCTGGGGGCCACAACGCTGCATCTGTTCTGTGCATTTAATTTGTTGGTTAATCCATCTTCATCAGAATGGCTGCTGAATACCTATTTGGCTTTAAACATTTATGCGTGGGTTCGCATTTACTATTTTGTATTTGAGAAGTTTGGCTTATTTGAGAATCATATCTATTCGTTTTCGGTCCTAGCGGCCGGCTTTACAGTGATTCCAGCGATCTTAGGACCGGCCGGAAATCTGGTTGTAGTCGGCTATGTGCTGCTTTATATTTTGTTATATAAGGCGCTGTATCCGGCCGATGCGATTGGCTATAACCTGCAAGAAAATGCCCGCCTGTCTTTAATTGATGAAGAAGCCCGAGAATTATGGGAGACTGAAACGCTGGGTGAGCAAGCGGAAAAGACGTTTGAAAGTCGTGTTTCGCGCGATTTGGCTGAACGGGTTTATGAGGCGCTTGATAAAGATGAAAGTGGCTGTTTGGGTAAAGGGGAGGTGCGCAAAATGCTGCTCTCTTGGAAAACGCCGGAGTCTTTTATCGATGCGGTGATGGCTAAGATTGCAGGTGAAGATAAGGCGCTTACGTTTGATGAGTTTTATCATTCGGTGTGGAGCATCGGCCGGGTGCGTGATCGTCTTATGACATCTACTGACGTTGATTCTGACTTTATCCCTACGAATGACCCAGATCAGCAGGCGAAGTTTATTTTTGATTATTTAGATTTAGACCAAAATGGTTATCTTGATTTGTTTGAGCTGGAGATGCTTTTGTTGGAGTGGGGGCTGCCGGACAGTGAGATTCGAGATTATTTGAAGATGTTTGATGACAATCACGATGATCGTATTTCACCGCAGGAGTTTAGGATTCATTTCCGGCCGGTGTGGCAGTTTGGGTATGATCAGGTGCTGCAGTTGAATCAGTAGAGCTTAAACAAGTGTAAATTACCTAAGGGGATGCGATTTGATTCGTATCCCCCTTTTTATTGTTTGCCGAACTCAATCGCCTTTTTGGGTTGCTGATAAATAGATGGTGCTTACAAGCTCGTCAACGGTTAATGTAAACGTCTGAGTATCGTTCAAACCATCACCGTTGGTTACTTTGAGCACTATTTCATGTGATCCGATATCGGCCGTTGTTGGTGTGCCAATTAGCTGGGCAGTGCCATCCCCATTATCAACAAGTGTTAGCCAAGCGGGCAGCGTTTCGGCCGAAACGGATAGCGTCGAAACATCATCAATATCATCGGCCGAAATTTCGTATGAGAAGGGCAAACTTGCCAGAGCAACAGCATTGAGCTCACTTATAAAAAAGGGCGTAAGTTTACTATGGTATAGATATTTCTCATTCTGTGGGCCTGCCACATAGATAATTTGATTGTTATCATGGCTGAATTGAAAATCATTGGAGCCAGAAAAAATACTAACGTCACTAAGCTCATCTAGTGGGGCGTTCATTTTTTTTGCATCCCCACCATGAATTGGCACACTGAAAAGCTCATAAACATCATCAATTTCTTGATCTGCGATATAGATAACCCTAGCGTTGTCGGGGGTTATGTCAAAATCCCTGCCGATATATACGTATTCGCTACTTACATTTCCACCATCAACCATGGGCGGATTAAGCTTAGTTATTTTGCCACCAGTTATTGGAACGCTATAAAGCTCATATACTCCTGTGGTGTCTTGATCCAAGCGGTAAACAACCGTTTGGCCGTCGGCGGTTAGTTTAACGCTTTCAATAACTTCCAATGCCTCTCCTGTACTACCCGTTGAAAGATTTTTGGTCAGCTTAATGCTATTACCTCCTGTAATAGGGACGCTAAATAATTCTCTGAAAACATTTGGTGTACCAAGGCCTTGCCAACCAATATAGACAACCCTTTTGCTCGTAGAATCAATATGCATTGGATATGCAATATCTACATTTGGATCGCTAAGTTTGATCACCTCTCCACCAAATACAGGTACGCTATACAAATGAAAATCATCGTCAATATCTTGATCTGCAACGTAGATAATATGGTTTCCATCCGGACTGAACATCGCTTCTTCAACATCACCACCTGATATAAATGAACTGTTTAATTTTGTTTGCGTTCCACCCTCGATTGGAACGATGTAGAGTTCATACATATCGGCCGTTTCTTGATCTGCATAATAGATGACATACTGACTGTCTGGACTAATTTCAAAGTCTGCCCGGAAAAAATCATTATCTAAACTAGACAAAACCGAGTCATTTAATAACATCGGTTCTCCACCTTGAGGTGAAATGCTAAACAAAGAATATTTGTCAGATTCGCTTTCAAAAACAGCGAAGACAAGTCGTTCACCATTGGGGCTAAACTTAAAAGCATAATCGCCGAATTCAGTACCAGTCCCTACATCGCTGGTTGGAGGTAATGGACCGTTTAATTTTATAATGGCTCCACCTGTAATAGGCGTCACGTATAGTTCGTAAACACTATCCTCATCTTGATCTGCGACATAAACAACAGACGTTCCATCAGGACTTATCACATAGTTTAATGAAACGTTTCCTTCGGTTGTCAGTGGACCATTGAGTTTAATCGCATCTCCACCGCCAATGGGTACAGAATACAATTGAATTTGTGTCTCTATTTTTTGACGAAAAACAACAAATTGACTGTCGTGGCTAATCTTAAAGTCTTGAATCTCTTGATTGTAGACACCAGGCTCGACTGACTCGCCAATGCCAAGATTGACCGGGTTTTCACCATCGATTGGGATGCTAAATAGTCCTGGTTGAATCTCGGTGGTGTAAACAATTGTTCTTCCATCAGGGCTCAGCTCAAATGATTTCCCGCTCTGATCAATGATGTATGTGGGGATTCGTCTATTAATAAGTTCAGCTTGTGCTGGCTGAGTGATTAAAACAAGGCCGATAAGCAGCGTAGCAAACAATACGAAGCGTAGTGGCTGGGTTGAATTTTTGCTCTGAATAAATGATGAAAACTGTTTCACAATTTTTCTCCTGAATTTCACTTGATCTGGTTCAAGTATAGGTCGAACAGTTCGGAAAAAGCCTGTGATCAGCTAGGGATTCAATCGGAAAAAGAAGAAAAAACTGTTTTGCTAAGGTTTATGCCACATCCTTTAAGCTAGGCTTTTTCAAAAATAGCACCATGACACCTAAAACCAAAGGCATGATCGCCGTAATCAGCAATGCGGGGGTATAACTGGTTGAAATATCCCGGCCGAAGCCGTAGATCAATGGCCCCAACCCTGAACCAATCACCCCGAACGTCGTGGCAAAGCCTGTAATCGCGCCTAAGTTGTCCCGGCCGTAATATTTTGGCCACAATACATTGCTCAAGACACGGGCCAAACCGCCATTTAAGCCACGTAGCGACACAAAAACCAAAGCCATCGCTGGAGTCGTCATAATCGTTGCGACTAGAAAACTAGCGGCCTGCAAAAACAGCCCAATCGACAGCATGTACTTTGCCGGAATGCGGTCGATGAGTACGCCACCACCTAAGGCGATAAAAGCGGTCACAAGCGACATCGGTAGGAAATAGGCGGCTGCCAAATCGGCCGTTAAGCCGTTGTCAGTGAAAATGCTCACCACGTGAAACGAAACGCCGGTGCCTAACATATCAAACGAGACAAGTGCCAACAAAATGAGCCAAAATGTCCACGTTCCGGTGACCTGTTTTAAAGTCCAGTTTTCTTCATCAACTAGTTTTTCTTTGGCGACATAGGTTTCCGGAGATGCTTCTTGCAATGCTTCATCAGCTTTTGTTTTTTCAAGGGCATCTGCGATTGTGCCATTTCCATCGGGTAGTAAGCCATAGAGTTCCGGCCGTCTGCGATAAAAGAAATAAGCGACGGGGAGCATAATCGCCACAACCATCGCACCTAGAAGTGGATAAGTGACCCGCCACCCATAAAGAGGAATTAAATAGTTGATTAAACGTGGGAAAAGGCCTGGCCCCAATACCGCACCAGCAAACATCGAAATACCTAAAATCGTGCCGCGTCTTTCAACCCACCAAACATTAATCATCTGCCGGCTGATCAGAGACGTGCTCCCCTGACCCAGCATTCGAATGCCTACAAAGCCAATCGCCAGCATAAATGCATTCTGGACGAAGCCCATATACGCACATGCCAATCCAAACAAAACAGCCACAACCATCATCATCATGCGCGGTCCACGGACATCCAGCATTCGGCCGACAAACGGCAGTGCAAAACTCCCCGTTACGGTGCCTATCGTGTACATCAGGCTGATCGTCGTGCGGTTAATGGCCAAATCTTCCCGAATATGCTCTAAAAATATCGAGACAGAATAGGTTTGCCCTGGGCTAGACATGATGACACCAATGGTTCCCACAACCAGAATAATCCAGCCATAATTGCCTGGCAGCCGGTCAATCATGCGGCTTGTAATCGGTTTTTCAAATGTTGAGTTCATAATATTGTGTGTTGGATGATAGATTTGTAGGGTCACGGTCTGCTGCGGCTGTGCAACAAAAAAGGCAGACTGTATTCCAGCCTGCCTTCTTATTTTCCTAGTTAGCTCCAATTTTAGATCGACTAAGGGATTCCCGCCAAATTCATGACATTAGGCAAATGAATAGTTAACTCGACACTTCCCGTTCCATCAGGTGTACTGGTGCTTGTTGGGATAGATGTAGGCGTTGGTGTTAATGTAGCTGGTGTCGTTGCCGTAGGTACGGCCGTTTGAGTCGGAGATGCAGTTGGGCTGCTTATTGGCGTCGCTGTTTGAGTGGGTGTGGGAGGTAACGTGCTGGTTGCAGTTGGTATTGGTGTGTTTGTCGCCGTTGCGGTAGGCGGGGGAGTTTCAGTCGGTACGGCCGTGTGTGTGGCGGTCGGGCCACTCACTTGGATCATGCGGAAATCGTCCATCACATTATTCCCCCCTTTATCCACATTGGTTGAGAAGATTTCAAAGGTGATTTTACCACTTGAATCACTTGTTAGTGTGACCTCTTCTCGAATATATCCAGTGTTAGCCGTTTGGCTGCTGGTGCGACTAAACGCATGTTCAAGTTGCCCATTGGCCCAAACTTCTGTCGTCATTGTGTTGGTTTCCCAAAAGCGATGGCGGGCTGCCATAAATTCAAGCTTATAGTCGCTGTTTGCCGTTAAGCCGGTAATTGTTTGAGCGATGCTGCCTGGACCATGACCGCCTACATCCATGACATGGTCTCCATCAGGTACATTCCAGGCGCTCCCACTAATCTGGTCTGTATTTTCGCGTGTGACACGCCAGCCCGGAAGTGCATCGCCACACAGATGTGGATTATCGTCATCTGGACCGGTATTTTCAGGATCAGACGTGTGTGTTGCGATGGTGGCTTCAAAGCTTCCATTCACTAGCGGCCGCCATCCGTCTGAATCAACCGGCAGTGAATTAAAATCATGTTCAGGTGGCTGGGCAATGCCCCCGTCTAAGATTCGAATATTGTCGATAAACAACCCATCTGAGCCAGCTTCCTCAGAATCGATTTTGATCGTGACAGTCGTTGTGGTTGGAGTAAATTCAAAGCCGTTGCAGACGACCCAATCGCTTTCTTCTTTGCTGTGAATCCCTGGTAGATCACCACCGAACAACCCCTGCGTTTTCTCTTGCCCATTAATGATTACTTTGGCGTCTTTTAAGTCATCATCATTTGTATTGCCTTGATAGTCGATGCGTAAAACATAGGGTTGGTTTGCCGTAAAGCCGCCTATCGTTTGCTCAATGGTTGCGTTGGCGAGGTCCAAGAACTTGCTGCCGTCAGATGCTGATCCGTTGGCGGCGGCCGACCCCGCCAAAAGATCAACCGTTCCACTGCTGATTGTCCAGCCAGACAAACTTGAAAGTCCATTTCCGGTTGAACCGGTTTCAAATGAGCCATTATTGACCGATGGCGCCAGCGGGGCCTGCGAGGTGTTATTAATTGGAGCTGCATTGACCGTGTAGACTGCGACGCTGAAAATCACAAGGAGTGTTACACGAATAATGCGGTGTCCACCGATTTGATTAAAGAAAGAGTTCATTGGTTAGATGTTGTTTGCTAATGTCTATGTCGTTGGGGTTGTTTCAGATTGGGGTAGTTTATGCATAGATTTATTATTTTTTAGACGACCCTGTTTTGTCAATCTATCTTAGAAAACAAAAAAGGTAGACTAGTATCATCCTAGTCTACCTTTTAGTCGTTTAAGTTATGTATTTGTTAGAACAGTTCACCCTTTTCGGCCATATCTAACAAAATCTGCGGCGGCGCAAAACGCTCACCATACGTTTCGGCTAACTCTTTCGCCCGTGCCACGAATTTATCAACACCGTATGCATTAATAAACTGCAACGTGCCACCATTGAACGGGGCATATCCCCAGCCAAAGATCGAGCCTAAATTGCCGTCGGCCGTGTTTCTGAGCACACCTTCTTCCACACAGCGAGCCGTTTCAATCGATTGGATAAACAGAATGCGATCAACCATCTCCTGCTGAGAAAGCTGTTCCTGCCCATCAACAAAGATGTT
>JBGCDP010000004.1:0-40585 GCA_045105475.1 Anaerolineae bacterium | reverse complement strand
CGGTATCCAACCTCCGGCCGTTATCCTTCGAGCAAGGTGCTCGATATGATTCAGGCTGAAGCGAATACAAGCGCTCATTTGCAGTTGGTTGTGCCACGCAAAGAAGGGCGAGGCCAGCGGTTTGAGGTGCATAGCAGTTATCAGACAGTGCCCACGGCCGGGTTTTCGTCTGCGGCCCTATTCTGTATCGCACGCGCCATCCATGCGGCCGGACTCGCATCTGACGATATTCAATTAGACGAACTCACGCTGTCTGTTGGCAATGATTTAAGCGTGTTTGTTGAGGTTGCCCCCGAACCACAATTTACAAGAGTTGGCTATTTGTCTACTTGAAATTTGCCTTCATCACTCTCATAAATTTAAAATCAATAAATTACGATGTGTAAATCAGACTGAAGGAACAAGAAGAAGATATGACTGTGCTTGACCAATTTAGATTAGATGGAAAAGTTGCCCTTGTGACGGGGGCGACGAGGGGGTTAGGACAAGCGATGGCTATTGGCCTTGCTGAAGCTGGGGCTGACATCGTCAGTGTCAGCCGGAATGCGGCTGCTGAAAAGACGGAAGAAGCGGTGACGGCTCTCGGCCGGAAATTTACCCATCACCAGCTGGATTTCGCCAAAGCTGCTGTGCCTGAATTCCAAAATCTGGTTCGTCAGATTATTGTAGAGAATGATCGACTGGATATTTTGATTAACAATTCTGGACTGGTCCGGCGCTCTCCGGCTGTAAGTTTTAGTGAAGCGGCTTGGGATTCTGTGATGCAGGTGAATTTAAAAGCAGGGTTTTTTCTGTCACAGGCGGCCGCGCATCAAATGCACATGCAAGGTGGTGGCAAAATTATTTTTACATCATCTGTCTTGGGGGAAGAAGGAGGGGTACTCGTGGCTAGCTACGCAGCTTCAAAACACGGTGTCAACGGTGTGATAAAAGCGCTATCCAACGAGTGGGCCGGTTATAACATTCAGGTAAATGGGATTGCTCCAGGATATTTTGCGACTGAGATGACTGAGCCTTTGCAGAAAGATATGGATCGCAGCGAAGCATTAATGGCTCGTATTCCAACCGGCCGGTTTGGTCAGCCAGATGAATTAAAGGGGATGGTTGTTTTCTTGGCATCGGCCGCTTCTTCGTATGTAACCGGGTCTGTTTTTACAGTGGATGGTGGTTGGCTCGCTCGGTAGAAGACTAGCTATTAAAGAGAAGACTGGCTATTAAAGTTTTTATTCGCTGACGAGTAGTTTGTAAGCAGTTAAAAAGCGTTCAAATATCGCACCAATCGCCGGCCGATATTGATTCAGGTCACTGATTCCCCAAGCGGCCACACTTTCAGGGCTTAATTCATCGATAATTTCCCAACTATGGCGGCTGGGGGGCATCTTGCTAAACCATGTCAAAAATGTTGGCAGCCAATGGGAGACGGTATGCCAACAAATAGCGGCCGGGAGTGCGTAACGGCGCATATATCGACTTGAACCCGGCCGATTTTCCCCTTCGAGCTCTACATTTTCACCCAAGTGCATCAAATAATTATCGGTGAGCATTTCTTCTAACGAGCCAGGGACCAGTCTGTGCAGGTCAGGGCGAGGCGTTTTCCAAAAAATATAGTTTTCTGAGAAGATGGCTAAGTCACACACGGCCGGGCCGACGCTGGCATTGCGCCAGTTCACCAGATGGGTCTCATCCATTAAATTGATGCGCCAATTGTCTGAAACCGGTTGGCCATGTAACAAAGTTAGGGGAACTTGTTGCAATGGCTCGAGCATAATTTCAGGGTTTTGTAGCAGGTGATCAAGTGCGCTGATATGGACCGCTTCGATAAGTCCAGGCCAGCCTCCCAGCTTTTTTAGCATTTTGAACCCAACTGATGCGATCATGAGTTCCGGGATAGCGGAGCTGTGGGTTTTTGCCGTATGCAACAAAGCTTTTGATTTATCAGTTTGTTTTGATCCACCTGCTCTTTTTGTGAGCGATTTATTGTGGCTGCTTTTGTCTGTTACAAGGTCGAAGGCTTGTATCGCTGGATGTCGTGGCAATTCAATATTTTTTAGCTCGTCTGATCCCCACCATGCCGCATGCAGGCCGGCTAAGCTTTCAGTCACTCGTTCAAGATCTTTGCGTGACCATGTTGATGGGGTGTGAAACGGCCCATTTTCTTCAATGACAATCCAGCCGCCGTCTTTATTTTGCCAGTCATACCAAGTCTTTGGCGGCAGGTCGTTGAGCCCGGCCGCAAAGCGCGAATAAAACGTCGATTCAGTCTGATTTGTATCAAACCCAATCACGGAGAGCGGCTCGCTATATTCAGCCAGTGTCAATGAAAAGCGGGTAGCCCCATGGTCCAAGGGCTCCATCTGGACACCGATCACCATGTCTGTGTTCATTTTCGACTGTTGCCGTAAAAGCCACGTCCAAGCTTCAATTGATCCTTCTTTGAGCTGCAAAATATTCATTAAGAGCGATTCTAGGAGGTAACGGTTAAAAGGCAAATGGGACTAAGGAACTGAATAGAATATCAGGATTAGGGTTGACAAGCTGAAACATATAGATAAACTTCTATGTATGACTGATCCAGTTTTATTCGCCAAAGCGATTGCCGATGACACCCGCCAAAAGATTATGCAGCACCTTTGCTGTGAATGGTTGTGCGTCAGTGATGTGGTCGATAAATTGGGCGGTGGCGTATCACAACCCACCGTTTCACATCATTTAAAAATTTTAAATGACGCTGGTTTGCTTCATCGCCGTAGAGAAGGGAAGCAGATTTATAGCTCTTTAAATCAGCAAGCTGTATCCATATGTTGTGGACAGCTAATGGTAAACTTCGCACCTGAATTGGTGCCGGCTAACGATATTATTGTAAAAGCTGAATAGCTTTTTTTGCCTAAACGCATCGATGATTGTCTATGCGTTTAGTGATAGAGGTAAGATTATGCAGGTAACAGAATTTCTTGAAAAAATCCAAGCTCAGCCTGAGCTTCCACTATTGTTTGAATTTAGCCCAGGGCATGTTGTCCCATGGGGCTATCATGTGACTGAAATCAAAAACGCAGGCTATGAGACGATTGATTGTGGCAATAGTTTGCATTCATGGAAAGAGGTTGTGGTTCAGGTTTGGGTTCCAAATGATGAAGAGTTGGATCGAAAATGGATGCCAACGAGCAAATTCATGAAGATTTGGGACGTTGTTGATAGCCGCCTAGCTTTAGAACGTGATGCTGAAATCCGCATTGAATATGGGGATGCAACCCATTTAACTTCAAATTATCATATAGATGATCTGATCGTGACTGAAGATGGTTTAGTGGTGCAAATGGCCCCTCCTCGCACGATGTGTAAACCCCGTGAGATTTTGATCCCACTGAATAATGCCGTTTCAGCGTCATCGGGAAGTAGCTGCTGTACACCCAGCTCTGCTGAACCTGTTCGCAAAGAGACGGTTTCCCCGTTGCCCGTACGAATCAAAGAGACTGTGAGTGGATCAAGCTGCTGTACGCCAGCGGCCGAATCAAAAGCCAGCTGTTGTTAAGCTTTCGATCATCAGATATTACCAAATGGGTGGGAGGGCAAACCTTCTACCCATTTGGTAAATAGTGATTAGTTGAGTTCTTTGTCGCAAAAGGATAAAACTGTAGGGATGCAATCCTCTAATTTTTCAATTTTGCGGCAACAGGCGGGACTCAGTCTAGAAGAGTTGCTCGAGCTTTCCGGCCGTCCGTTTGAGACTGTCCAGCGTTGGGAGCATGGACAAACAAAAGCCCATCCTCAAATTCTTGAAATTTTACGCCTATCGGCCAGTCATGTGGCCAAAGCGACTCAAGCACCAACCCCTCAATTTACATTTATCGACCTGTTTGCTGGCATCGGAGGAATTCGGCGTGGCTTTGAAGCGGCCGGGGGCAAGTGCGTTTTCACCAGCGAATGGAACCACTTTGCGCGCCAAACATATGCGGCCAACTTTGCCTGTAACCACCCTTTTCCAGGTGATATCACTCAAGTTAATGTCGAAGACATTCCCAAACACGATCTCCTTGTTGGCGGATTTCCATGCCAACCTTTTTCAATTGCAGGCGTTTCGAAAAAGAACGCGCTAGGTCGGCCACATGGGTTTAGTGATGAGACACAGGGGACCCTCTTCTTTGATGTAGCACGCATTATTAAGCATCATCAACCGGCCGCATTTATGCTCGAAAACGTCAAGAATCTTGAATCGCATGATAAGGGAAATACCTTTCGGGTCATTCGCCAAACGCTCCAAGATTTAGGATATACGTTAGATTATCGAGTGATTAATGGGAAAGGGTTTGTGCCACAGAACCGTGAACGCATTTTTATTGTTGGATTCAAAGAGGAGACCGACTTTGATTTTTCAACGCTAACTACCCCTAATGCAAAGCATGGCCCTACGATGAGTCACGTGCTGCATCCACAAGATGGGTCTGAAACGGCCGAACCGCCATACACGGCCGGGAATCTTGCTGCTGTTGATCCAAAATACACGCTTTCACCTAAGCTTTGGGACTACTTGCAGGCTTATGCGGCCAAACATAAAAAACAGGGCAACGGATTTGGCTTTGGATTAGTGGGGCCTGACGATAAAGCGCGCACCCTTTCTGCTCGTTACTATAAAGATGGTTCTGAAATATTGATTGATCAACCGAAAAATCGGCCGCGTCGCTTAACGCCGCGGGAATGTGCCCGACTGATGGGATTTGATCGGCCGAATCAGCCCCCAATGGTTATTCCTGTATCAGACACACAAGCATACAAGCAATTTGGAAATGCGGTTGTCGTGCCGGTGATCGAAGCGGTTGCCCATCATATGCTCCCTCACATTCAAAAAGTCATGCAAAAGGTCCCTATTTAAAATAGTGGGCAGTCTTGAAATATCCGCCCTTTCGAGCCTGCCGCTAGAATTTGCCCAACGCGATGAGCTGCGTATACGAGGCGATGAACCAGTGAATCAAGAATGGATAGACAAATGAGTTGGTGCGCCATGCCACAAAGCCAAAAGCGGCCCCACCAAAGATCGTTGTCATCGTTTCAATTTCAGGTTTACCCAAGTGCATAAACGCAAATGGAACCGCTTGTAACCAGATGGCTGGGCCTACTCCCAGTACACGCGCCATTCCGAAAAGTAAAAAGCCACGCCAGATGAACTCCCATCCTAATAAATCGACCCCGGTTAAGTAAATGACCCGCCACGGCTGCGGGGCTGCCCGAACACTATAGTAAGCTTGCATCGAATCGGTTCGTGCTACCGCCCATAGAATAATAGCCATGCCAAGGCAAGCCCCGGCCGTCCACAATAACCCCTCCTGCCAATTGCCAAACCCAAATCCATAGTCAACCGGTTTTTCACGGAAGAGCAGAATCACGATAAGAGGCACAATCAGGTAGAAAAAGATCCGGTCCCACGCTTTTTTTTCCAATCCCGTGTAGCCGGGATCTATTCCCAAAGCATTCTGAACAAAGCCGACAGGCGTGTGTCCATAGGCATCCAACATGGGCAGAATCGTTCCCAAGACAATAAGAATGGTCAGCCCAACATTAAATTCAATACCGCCGATATTAAAAACGCGATCATACATAGATTTATAGTTAAAACCCCGAAATAAGTATAAAGTGCCCAACTGTTCAGCTTGAAAACCTTTTGCATCATATAAAAACTATTTTGAGCAGATAAAGTCTATCGAATGCGATTAATGGCGCAAATTTTACAGGACAATCTATCGAAAGAAAGAATCTGCGTAAGGTTATGAACCTACCCTCAAGATGTTTGATACCACACCCAGCTATACACCACTCTCTAAAGTTCAAATAGTACAAACGAAGATCACGGCGGTCGGTCCCTATATTTTAATGGGAAAATGGGACCCTTTTCTAATAAACCGGAACGCTCGTCTTATATCTTTCCTGTTTTAATGAGGTTACTTTTAATTATCTCTGCCCTTTGATTACACCGTTTTTCAGCTTGGGGCTGAAGCAACTATGACACTTTTAACCGTTTTAAAAGATTTAAAAAGCAAAGACATTAAGCTATGGGTTGATGGGGACTCTCTACAATTTGATGCACCGCCGGGATCGATGTCGGCCGATCTTGAGCAACAGATTACAACCTACAAGCCTGAAATCATCCAAATACTTAGCCGATCAAAAAAGCAGAAAGGGATTCAGCCTGTACCTCGTGATTCCTCATTGCAACTGTCCTATGCTCAAGAAGGGGTTTGGTATCTTGAACAACTACATCCAGGATCGAGTTCGTACAACATGCTTGCAACTTGGGAGGTTGCTGGCGAGCTAGATGAGACTACTTTTGAGCGTGCGTTAAAGAAATTGACCGCACGTCACGAATCATTGCGGACCGCATTTCAAACCGTTAATGGTCGGCCGGTTTTGGTCATTCAGCCTCAAGTCGTTCCTGATTTTAAAACGGTTGATCTTTCTGGCGTGGCAGCGGCCGAACAAATGCAGCAGCTTGAACTATGCATTAAGGAAGAAAAAAACAGACCGTTTGATCTGGCTCAAGCGCCACTCCTACGTGTTCGAATCTTTCAGCTGAGCGAAACGCGACAAATTCTCAGCTTTGCAATCCACCACATTATTAGCGATGCATGGTCTTTTAGCCTGCTGTTTCGCGAGATCGAAGCGATTTATGCTGGGGACAAGCCCTTGCCTAAATTGCCTATCCAATATGCTGATTTTGCAGCGTGGCAGCGTAAAAAGCTGGATGATGTGGCTGGGCATGCTGACGCTGTTTTCTGGACGAAACAGCTGTCCGATGCGGCTCCTCTGCTTGAATTACCAACAGATTTCCAACGCCCGGCCGTTTTGCAATATGAAGGCGATACGATTCGTACCCAGATTTCTCCAGAGCTAACGACCAAACTCAACGCCTTAAATAAAGCTGAAAATGTAACCCCTTTTATGGTCCTGCTTTCAGCATTCAAAATTTTGATGCAGCGGTTTTCAGGTCAAGACGATATCGTGGTTGGTACCCCGATGGTGAACCGCAACCGGGTCGAAATTGAGAACTTAATCGGCTTTTTCCTCAACAATCTTGCATTGCGCAGCGACTTATCTGGGAATCCCACCTTTCGAGAATTGGTTGATCGAGTGCGCAATACGACGCTTAACGCCTATTCCCATCAAGAAGTCCCTTTTGAGCGTGTTGTTCAGCTGCTTGATCCACCTCGTGACTTAAGCTACACACCGATTTTTCAGGTCTTCTTTAATATGACCACCGGCAATATGGAAGATGACTTTTCATTGAAAGGCACTTCTGTAAAAGCATTCACAGCACAGAATTCAAAATCTGAATCTAAGTTTGATTTTACACTTTATCTAAATCAACTTGAGTCACACATTGACCTGCGGTTGGTGTTTAAAACGTCATTGTTTAAGCGTGAGCGTATGCAGGAGCTGCTTGATCAATACCTGTTTCTGCTTGACCAAACGTTTACTAAGCCAGATGCACGCATTAATTCTCTGTCGATTCTGACGCCGCAGGCCAAGCCTCTGCTGCCAGACCCTGCCAAACCACTTGCTGCCGATTGGCTCGGTCCAGTTCATGAAGCTGTGACACGACAAGCTCAACTTTCTCCAGATAAATTGGCGGTCAGTGATCCTAATCTGTCGTGGAGCTATGCCCAGCTTGAGAAACGCAGTAATCAGCTTGCCCACGATTTAATTGAGCATGGGGTCGAGCCGGGCGAAGTTGTGGCGATTTATGGATATCGTAGTGCACCATTGGTCTGGGCGTGGCTGGGGATACTGAAAGCGGGAGCCGCTTTTGTAAACCTTGATCCGGCGTATCCGGCCGCACGTTTGCAGCATTACCTCGATGTGTCTGAGCCGGTCGCCCTGATTCAAATTCCGGCCGCAGGTGACATGCCAGAAAACCTGTGCACATTTGCAAAGCAATCGAAACGTTCTATTTCACTTAAAGCTGAGCAACAGTTTGCAACTTATCCACAAATGCCTCCTGTGGTTGAGATTGGCCCAGATGACACCGCCTATATTGCGTTTACATCTGGATCTACCGGCAAACCGAAAGGTGTTCGCGGCCGACATGGACCGTTGTCACATTTCTTGCCGTGGCAAGTTGATGAATTTAGTTTAGGCCCTGAAGATAAGTTCAGCATGCTATCCGGCCTGTCGCATGATCCGCTTCAGCGAGATATTTTTACCGCATTTTGGGCTGGTGGAACGCTGCATATTCCTGACCCAAGAAAAATCGGTACGCCTCATTACTTAGCTAATTGGATGGGAGAAAAACAGATCACCTTCTCGCACATGACCCCGCCGATGTGCCAGATATTAACTGAGTCAACGGCGGCCGGATCTTCGCTCCCTGATTTGCGCTATGTCTTTTTTGTGGGGGATAAACTGACCAAGCAAGATATGGGTCAACTGCAAAAAATCGCCAAGAATGTAACCGGCATTAATTCCTATGGTTCAACTGAAACGCAACGGGCCGTTGGCTATTATTTAGTGCCACCAAGCGAAAACGAATTTGATCTTGATCAACCAAGTAAAGCCGTCTATCCACTTGGGCAAGGGATGCCGAATGTACAGCTTTTGGTGCTGAATCGGCACGAGCAGCTGGCCGGCATTGGTGAAAGCGGTGAGATTTATGTGCGTAGTCCTCACTTGGCTGGTGGCTACTTGGGGGATGCGTCTCTTTCGGCCGCCCGTTTTCTTGCCAACCCGTTTACCAATGATCCGACTGACCGCCTGTATCGTACTGGGGATTTGGGCCACTACCGGCCGGATGGGATGGTGGAATTTACAGGTCGGGCCGATCGTCAGTTTAAGATTCGTGGTTTTCGCGTTGACCCTGGCGAGATTGAAGTTGCAATTAGTGAATACCCGGCCGTCAAAGATGCGCTTGTCATTACTGTAACGGGGCAAACTGAGTGGACCAATTCGTTGGCAGCCTATTACACAACACATTCGGCCGCAGCCGTGGAGTTAGCTGAATTGAAAAACTTAGTAGGTGGCAAGTTGCCCGATCATATGGTTCCAGCGACCTTTACCCATATAGAGTCTGTGCCGCTGACACCAAACGGGAAAATCGACTATCGGGCATTGCCACCACCCGATCAGCAGACTGTTGAAGCAACCTTGTTTTCTCCACCCACATCAGAAACAGAAACAATGTTGGTTGAAATTTGGCGAGAGCTTTTAGAAATCGATCAAGTGAGCGTTAATGATAATTTCTTTGCGCTTGGCGGACATTCCCTGCTAGCTATTCGACTGTTTAATCGCATCGATGAGACATTTGGCAAACAATTACCTCTAACCTCACTGTTCCAGTATCCGTCAATTAGCCAGCTTGCGGTCTTAATTGATTTTGTCGATCTTCCAGACTTTGAAGATCAGCTTTTGGTTGAAGACAAGCTGCTTATTCCGATTCAAATCGCACAATCGGGCTCACAACCCCCGTTGTTTTGTGTCCATGGTTTTGGTGGTGGGGTCGTTGGTTATGGGGAGATGGCTCGTTTGCTGGGTAGTGATCAGATGGTTTATGGGCTACAGGCATTAGGTCACGACGGGTTAGATGAGCCGGACGATAATATTGAAACGATGGCCACGCGGTATATTGAATCGATCCGAAAAATTCAGCCCGAAGGGCCCTATCTTTTAAGTGGTTATTGCTATGGTGGGGTTGTCGCTTTTGAAATAGCTCACCAGCTTGAACAACAGGGTGAACTGGTGCCGTTTGTTGGTATTTTTGAGGGGTATGCCCCTTTGCGTGGCGGGAATCGTGAATCGATTTTCAGAAACCCTAAATTAATTATGCACTGGTTCCGTAACTTTCCATTTTGGTTTTCAGATTTTCTGAGCCTAGGTGGCAAGCAGATGTCGCGCCGGATGCGGCGGCGGCTTAAACGTATTTGGCGCCGCTGTGCCGCTACGTTCGGCCGGCAGGTAGCCGTGAACCCACAGGATGTTGTTGACGACACGGCCGAACTGGCAGAGCATCAGCTTGAATTAATGAAGATTCATTTGCAGGCGTTACGTCGCTATGATCCAGCCACTCGCACCGGTTCTGTAGACCTGTTTCGTATTCGAAGCCAAGCCCTGACGCGTACAACGGATTCAACGATGGGATGGAAAAAGCTAGCCAAGCATGTGAATGTCAATATGATTAAAGGGAGCCACAACAACATTTTAGAGCAGCCCCATGTTGTTTCACTGGCATCAGCAATTAAGAAAAGCTTAGAGAAAATAGCAGAAGCCAAAAGCTAATCATCCAAATCTCCTACATCTAAAAAGTGATCACCAGGAAAGAATTCTCACTATTTTTTCGCGGTGATTTCTTATTTGTCTATTAAACTAACCTGATACAAGACGATTCAAGAGCGCTATGCAAGCTCAAAATAACTTAACTGTAAATTCTAGATGTCCCAAGACGATTTCAATAATCCAGATTCATCCGACCATTCTAAAAACCAAGAAGATAAGAGTATCTTCGATAAGCATACGCATAAAAATCCTGAGGTACGTGAGCGCCAATTACGTGTGATGAAAATCTCATCTGGGGTATTGGGTGCTTTTTTGATTTTGTTGGGAATTATCTGGGTGTCGCCGATTGGGGCACGGATTGCAGCTCAGCTTGCGGCTCAGGTAAAGGATGATTTAACCCAGCCGACTCCAACGGCTACGCTTGATCTCTCTAGTTTAAATGTTGCTAGCCCAACACCACCTCCGACGGCTACCACTTTGTATGGAGGAGAAACATTTTCGCAAGAGCTCCCTACTGTCACGCCTAAGCCGAAGAATACGGCAACAGCGGCCGCCATCGAAGCTACATTGGCGGCCGAACTTGAGAATGGGACACCTGCTGCTACCGGACAAAGTTTAGACCCAGATTCTGGAGAAGGTGGAGCGGGTGCCATATTTGTAACACTTGAGCCAACTGTCCCACCTTTGGAGTCCCCAACACCGTTGCCAACGCGAGAAGTTATTAACTTTGCCTCTAGTGCATCTGATTTGCCTACCCTCGACTATGAACTTGATCCGCGGTGTATAAATGAACCAACAAGAGTTGACTATGTACTGTGCGTTGTAAGGCTAGCAACCTCACCGATAGAGCCTTAATGACCTCTTTTCTTCAACTTTGCGGAACAACCTATGATGGGTATCACACGTTATTAAGATACTCTGACAAACCAATGTTAGCCTGCTATACTCCGTTTTATGGGCACTTTCAGCAGAGTGTCTGATTCCATTTTTAAAATAAACCGAACAAATTTAAGATATTGACTAAAGGTCCCTGATCATTAGGCACGTTTTAAATTCCTAAAATTAAACTTCAAAGAAAAGATCAGGAGATTATTGTGAAACTTAAACTTACAATCTTATTTATTGTTTTTGCAGCATTTTTAGCTGCGTGTGGTCCTCCTCCAGCCCCCGAAGGTAGCGCTGTTCATAGCGATGGATCGATGGAAATGGCAGATGACGGATCAATCCAATTAGGTGACTTCCTTGAAGTTGCTATGGTTGGGACATTGGTTGAGACCGGCGACGAGTTCATCAACACAGACCAAATTGGCCAGCCTATCGTTTTCCCATATGGTGAGGGTGTGTTCTTCCCAGGCTGGGACTCAATTTTTGATGGCAAACAGGTTGGAGATTCTATTTCTGTAGATATTCCATCAGAAGATGCGTTTGGCGAAGCTGGCGCACCTCCGTCAATTCCACCTAATGCTGATCTGCATTTTGAAATCGAAATTCTAAATATTTTGGCGGTTGAAAAAGAAGTACTTCAGGAAGGTGATGGTGCTAAACCGGTTAATGGTGATACCGTGCGGGTGCATTACACCGGTATGCTAGAAGATGGCACAGTTTTCGATAGTTCGCTTGAACGTGGCGAGCCTATTGAATTTCCGTTAGGTGCTGGCTTTGTTATTCCTGGATGGGATATTGGTGTGGCTGATATGAACGTAGGCGAGAAAGCGATTCTGACGATTCCATCAGCTCTGGGATATGGTCCCCAAGGTAGCCCTCCTTCGATTCCACCAAACGCAACGCTTATTTTTGAAGTGGAACTAGTTGAAATCGTTGCTGCACCTTAGTGCGTTTCGATTTTCGACCTATGTTTCGAGATTGATGAACAGCTCTTTTAGGCTAAAGGCTGCTTGTTGACACGGTTACTGGTCGAGCAATTGCATTTAAATGAATGGAAAGCGGGTCGAGATTTAAATATCGGCCCGCTTTTTTGTTTAGACAAATGACGCACATTGTTTTATAAAGATCACATCGAAATTGATTAATATAAATCCCTCACTGTTTGCAAAAACATAAAAAACGGATACCGTGGGCTTTCGATTTGTATCCCCTCATTTTAAAAGACTTGGAAGTGACTGTATGAACATAAATGTAACTAAAATTGACCCAGAAAAAGCAAGAACTTTGCCTGAGGCACCCTTTGGATTCGGCCGCACATTTTCGAACTATATGCTTACTCGTTCGTATGCTGAACCAGATGGTTGGCAAGACGCTGAGCTACAACCTTATGCTCCAATCCCGATGGAACTTTCGATGTCTGCGTTGCATTATGGGCAAGAGATATTTGAGGGGACAAAGGCCTATCGTCGGCCGGATGGCCACATCAACCTGTTTCGTATCGACCAAAACATCAAACGATTTAATCGCTCGGCCGTACGTATGGAACTGCCACAGATGGATGAAGAAGAGCACCTTGATGCGATTGTGTCACTCATGACCTTTGACAAAGATTGGGTCCCTAGTGCGCCAGATTCTACGCTTTACATTCGGCCGACCCTCGTTTCTAGCGAGAACAGCATCGGTTCGCTCAATGCCAACGAAGCCCTGTTTTTCGTGTTGCTTAGCCCTGTAGATCCCTACTTCTCAAACGGATTTGCCCCCATTTCTGTGTTTGTCGAAGATCAATATGTGCGGGCCGTACGTGGTGGCGTGGGTGATGCAAAAACCGGCGGCAACTACGCAGCCAGTTTGCATGCAACCAAAAAAGCGATTGACGCTGGTTATAAACAGGTCGTCTGGCTTGACGCAATTGAACGTCGTTATGTTGAAGAGATGGGCGGTATGAACATCTTCTTTGTCTATGGAAACAAATTGGTCACATCGCCACTAACCGGCACGATTTTGCCCGGCATCACACGGGACTCACTTCTAATTTTGGGTAAAGACCTTGGTTACGAGGTTGAAGAGCGCATGATCGATATCAACGAGCTGATGGCTGATATTAAATCTGGCAAATGTACAGAGTCGTTTGCATGTGGTACGGCGGCCGTGATCGCACCGATCGGGCAGTTTGGCTATAAAGGGGAAGATGTGACGGTGAACGAAAACAAAGTTGGAACTGTGACTCGCCATCTTTATGACGAGTTAACAGGTATTCAATTCGGCCGTATCCCTGACCGTTTTGGCTGGACGCTTAAGATAGAAAGTTAATGCACTCTTGATAAGCATTTAGCTAGTTACGAGATGATTTTAGGTGGGCATTGGGATCATTTGCCTCCATAAATGGCTAAATCAAAAATGAGAGGGGCATACGGAACGTAAGCCCCTCTACTCTCGGCCTGCACTCTCCTCTATAATTCTCCCCTATGTCATCACTTGATCAGATGTTTGAACTAGGGGAGGCACCCTACACCGACACCGATGAAAAATGGGACGCTTTTGTAAAGCAGCACCCCAACGGGAGCCTGTTGCAGACGGCCGTTTGGGCCCGGCTTAAAAGCCGCTTTGGGTGGACGAGCAAACGCGTTACCGTGAAAGAAGAAGGGCAGATTGTAGCAGGCGCTCAAATGCTGTTTAAATCCTACGCATGGGGAACAGTTAAAATCGCCTATTTGCCACACGGCCCCCTCGTCGATTGGAACAACAAAGAACTTGTAGAACTGCTGTTTAATCAGTTAGACACGGCCGCGTGGCAAGAGCGTGCCGCTATCTTGAAAATGGAGCCATTATTATGGTCAGATCAGTTTGAGCCGGCCGCATGGTCAGCCATTAGCGCTGAGCATGGCAACCTAACCCCAACTGATTCTATCCAGCCACCTCGCACCGTCCGCATCGATATTTCAAAGAGTGAAGAAGAAATATTAGCCGCCATGAAACAGAAGACCCGCTATAACATTCGGCTTTCTGCTAAAAAAGGGGTTACTGTGCGGCGGGGAACCAAGCACGATCTTAATGCGTTTTATCAGATCATGTTTATGACCAGCAAGCGGAATGAGTTTGGGGTGCATGATCGTGAATATTATGACACCGCCTTTGCCCAGTTTAACGAATTTGCTAAAGGGTCAGTTGCCCTGTTTATGGCTGAGCATGAAGGTAAACCTTTGGCTGGTGTCATGGCATTTGCTTATGGCAATCAAGGGTCATACCTATATGGCGCATCGACCAATGAAGGCCGTGAGCTTATGCCGACCTACGGGGTGCAGTGGGAAGCGATGAAGTGGGCCAAAGCGCAGGGTTGCACCTATTACGATATGTGGGGTGTGCCTGATTATGATCAAGAGCATCTAGAGGAAAATTTTCAACAGAAAAATGAAGGGCTCTGGGGCGTTTATCGTTTCAAACGAGGTTGGGGTGGAGACCTTGTTCGGACGGTTGGCCCGGCCGATCGTGTCTATAACAAATTGACTTATAAACTATACAAATGGAAGCGAGGGTAACGCTTGGGCATAACAAGACTTACCGAAGAATTGATCAAAACGGCCGCTGAATGGCAGGAGCTAATCCAGCAGTTGCCTGATCCTCACCCTTTGCAAACATGGGCTTGGGGGGCATTTAAGGCCCGTTGGGGATGGGAAATGCAGCCAACCGTTTTTTATAACGGTCCTCGTTTGGTTGCGGCCGCAATGATCCTCAAGCGGAAAATGCCTTATACCCCATGGTGTGTTTTGTACGCACCTAAAGGGCCGATTATGGATTATGAAGATGGGAATCTGCGCGAGGCGGTTATCTTCCATTTGCAGGCGATTGCTGTCAGAGAGCGAGCGATCTTCATCAAGATCGATGCAGATGTGCCTGCGTTTATCGGGGAAGAACCCAAAGCGGTTGAACCGGGTACATCTCTCGTTCGTGACTTGCTAAAACGGGGCTGGCAGCCATCCAATGATCAGATCCAATTTCGCAACACGGTTCTTTATGATATTACCCGCCGCGAAGAAGATATGCTGGCTTCAATGAAGCAAAAGACCCGGTATAACATTCGGCTCGCGACTAAAAAAGATGTGACGGTCCGCACCGGTACAATCGATGATTTGCCGATGATCTACGAAATGTACCGGGTGACTGCCCAGCGAGATCGTTTTGTCATTCGGCCGCAAGCCTATTATATGGATGGCTGGAAAGCGCTCATGGAAGCCGGTCACGCTCGGCCGTTGATTGCCGAATATCAGGGACAAGCTTTGGGTGTGGTGATCATCGTCCACTTTAAAGATCGAGCCTTGTACATGTATGGTGCATCAAGCGGTGAAGAGCGTAAGCGAATGCCAAATTATTTGCTCCAGTGGGAAGCGATCAAATGGTCTAAGCAAAATGGCAATAAAATCTATGATTTTTGGGGTGCACCAGATCGGTTTGAAGAATCAGACCGTATGTGGGGCGTTTACCGTTTTAAGCAAGGATTTAATGGGGATGTAGCTCACCATATCGGAGCTTGGGATTTTCCAAACAAACCCGCTTTGTATTGGGCTTTTACGCAAGCCGTGCCACAGTTAATGAAATTACTGCGGCGTAAATCAAGTTAATTCCCGTTCTCATTCGTTCGGTAGAAGGTTTTGTCAAACCTGCCTCTTTTTTTATTTCCGAATCATCGCCCCACTTTCCGCTATAATTTGCTACTTGCACACAATCAATGGAGAAAACAATGTCTAGAAAAATCGCTATTTTAGAAGGGGACCAAACGGGTCAGGAACTTCTTGATGAGACTTTGCGGCTGTTACAGCCTGATGTTATTCAATATGAATTGGAATTTGATCACTACGATCTGAGTTTAGAGAATCGTCGAAAAACCGATAATAAGGTTGTTTATGATGCGGCCGATGCGATTCGTAAACACAAAATCGGCTTGAAAGCAGCGACGATTACACCGGAAGATCCCGATGATGTCGGCAGCCCCAATGCGCTTTTGCGTGACGCAATGAGTGCTGAAATCATTTTGCGTACCGGCCGCAGAATCCCCGGTGTCCGGCCAGTCGGCGGGTTCCACGCTCCAGTTAGCGTGGTGCGAATGGCCGTTGACGGCGCATACGGCGCTACTGAATGGCGTGAAGAGCGTGATGGCGACATTGTTGCACTCAAGACAGAAAAGATTAGCAAACGGGTTTGTCGCGCTGTTTCTGAGTTTGCCTTTCAGCATGCCCGTAAAAACGGATCCAAAGTATTTGGTGGGCCAAAATACACAGTGAGTGCAGTATATGAAGCGTTGCTCAAAGAAGAAATGGACGCTGCGGCCGAGCGTTACCCTGATGTGCTGTACGAGCCACAGCTCATTGACGCAACCTTTGCACTACTCATTCGCTATGCAGGTGATGCGATGACGATTCCAACGTTAAACCGTGATGGTGACCTACTTTCAGACTTGGTGTTGCAAGTGTTTGGCTCAATTGCGGGTGCAGAGTCGATGGTGATTTCGATGGATGCGAACATGGAGATTGACGCGATTATGGCTGAAGCACCACACGGCACAGCCCCATCTTTGGAAGGGCTCAACGTGGCAAATCCGATGGCGATGTTTATGGCGAGTGGCTCTCTGCTAGGCTATATGGACCAGCCAGAAGCGAAAATGGCCGGCCGGGCTGTGAGCGAATCTTGCATGGAAGCGGTCTACGATGGCATCAAAACCGGTGACTTGGGCGGCCACAGCAAAACGGATGAATTCACGAACGAAGTGATTGCTCGGGTGCGTAAAAAGATTGAGGTCTGGAATGCATTAGGCTAATAAGCTTTTGCAGGGGCAAGGCAGGCCTTTGCCCCTGCGGAATATCATCGTATTAGTCGTGAGCAACGGGAGCTACAGACAAATCGCCTGCATGCGTACCCCATTCTCGTAACAAAATCGCTTTTTTGCGTAGCTTGCCCCAGCGGTAATTGTCGCTTGCTCCATTCTTGTTGATCACACGATGGCATGGAATAAGCCACGCAATCCCGTTTTTACCGATGGCTGAGCCAACGGCTCGTACCGCTTTCGGCCGATCGATCATATTTGCGATGTCGCCGTAGGTGCATACGCTACCGGCCGGAATTCGAAGCAACGCCTCCCACACCTGTAGCTGAAAGTTGGTGCCGCGAATCAGAAGATTAATCGGCTGTTTTTGCGATTCAGTCTCGGCTGGACTTGTGTCTGTCGCGAATACACGCTGTGCCAATGGCGCTGTCGCCGCTTCGTTTTCGATTAGCTGTGCACCGGGCCATTTCTTGTTCAGCTCAACCAAAGTTGCTTCCCGGCCGAGGGTGTCGGTAAACCACAGTCCGCAAATCCCCCGTTCCGTTTTTGCCAGCAAGCACTCACCAAAAGGGGATTGATGGAAGCCATATTCGATTTCTAGACCGGCCCCCATGCGTTTGTATTCGGCTGGGGTGACCGCCTCGATATTGACAAACAGATCGTGCAGGCGGCTGGTACCAGAGAGGCCGGAATCAAGGGCCGCATCTAAAACTGAGTGGGAGTCAGCCAACAGCTTTTGAGCATGTTGGAGCGTTAAATATTGGACAAAGCGTTTGGGGCTGATACCGGCCCATCTTTTAAACAGCCGTTGTGTGTAGAACGGGCTAAGGTTTAAGAGCTGTGCGATTTCTTCGAGCGTAGGCTGTTCTAAAAAGTTCTCTTCTAAATATTCAATGGCTTGGGTAATACGAAGGTAATCTTCGCTAGAAATGTCGTTAGAGGTTAATTCTTGTTCCATGATTTGTGACCTGCCTGCTATTTTATCCATGAACCTAGAATACAAAAACGAACCGGCCGTCTCAATCCGATTGTTGCGCTGTTTTATTTTGATTTGGCTAGATTTTGTTGACTATTGAATGATCGGCTTTTAACCCTTAATTTTTTGCCACGGATTACCGTAGATACACACGGAATGAGCAGCTTATCTGTGAAAATCTGGGGCTGATTTTGAAAAGTCAACATGCCCTAATTGGAATTAGCGCACAAACTGACCTTGACGGTCTAGCGGTACAACGATGGTAATCGCTGTTCCTCGGCCGGGTGCCGAATTGATTTTAATTGAGCCATCAATCGTTTCAGCTCGCTCACGCATGTTGATCATCCCCAAACTGCCGCGCGTATCGTAGCTGCCCATCACTTCATTGACGGCAAAACCAACCCCATCGTCCTGAATGCGGGTAACGACCAACCCATCTTCATTCCACAAGCGTACATCGATGCTTGTGGCTTTAGAGTGCTTCCGTGCATTCCCTAACGCTTCTTCGATGATATAGAAAAGCACCCCTTGAGCCTGTGGATTGAGTAGGTCGCCTGTTTCTCCGCCGGTTAAGCGCATGATGATGCCGGTCTCTTCTGACAGGCGTTCCATAATCGTTTCGAGCGCTGGCCCTAACCCTTGCGTTTCAAGCACCAACGGCCGGAGGGTAAATAGCATGCCGCGAATGTCTTTTGCCGTATTTTTGGCCATATCCTCAACTTTTTGCACTTCTTTGATCGCCTCATCTGGATCTTGTTTGATGAGGTTGCGTACAAAGTTCAGGCGCATCGCAATGGCTGAGACTGTTTGCGTCGGCCCATCGTGTAGGTCACGGGCTAGCTGACGGCGGGCCTCAGTTTCAGCTTCGATGAGACGCTGTTTCTCATTTTCGAGGTTTTGATAAAGCTGAGCATTTTGTAGGGCGATAACCATCTGATCAGCAACCGACAAAAATAGATCGATGCTGCCGTCATCAAATTTAAACTTCACTTCGGACCCGATAAGCATGACGCCGTAAATTTGGAAGCGAACCCGGAGGGGAATGCAGACCATGGTGCGACAGCGACGGAAGCTAATAAATTTAGGCAAAACGGGATCTTTATCGACATCATTGATGATAATTGGCTCCGCATCTTCCATTGATTTTCCGATCACGCCAGCTTTGTCATCTATTTTAAAGATTGGGTCACGTTGCATGCGCCGTTTGGCGACGAGTTTCAGTTCGTCCCCTTCGTAAAGCATGACGGCCGCCACGATGTTTTTTTCAGGTACCCCCGCATCTTGCAGACCGACCGTGCTGACGTTCAAGGCTGATTCAAGCACTTGGTCTAGGTCAAGCGTCGCACGGAGGCGGGTTGCCATCTCTTGAAGTGCCTGATTTTTAGTGTAAGAAGAGCGTAGGGTCTGTAGCTCTTTCCCGGCCGCTTTTTCAACTGCGAGCCGCATCCGATCGGCCCGACTCTGAACCACAATAATTAAAACAATCGTCAGTAGAACGAGGAAGGCGGTTGAAATCCAAACAGAACGGGGCCATGCGGTCGGAATATAGGTGAACTCTGTTCCCTCTAGAAAAATGCCCACAGCAACATTAATAGCGATCAAAATAATCGCTATGAGTGAAAAAACAAGGATCAAATTTCGAAACTGCTGTTTGATACTTTTGCGTATTTCTAAAACTTTCTTGCTGCTGCTATTTTTTTTTGCCATTGCTCAGATTTTACTTAGTTCGAATTCCCAACCTAAAATTTAGCTCTTTTCCTCTAAATTTACCAATTCTTGATAGGCGGTTGCAATCATCCCGGCTACATATCCGTTGTTTTTGAGTAACGATATGTTCGCAATCATCGATTGGTTGTTACTTAACTCAGCGATTCGGCTGAGTAGCCACGGGGTGATTTCGGCCCCACGAACTCCCTGAGCCTCAGCTTCGGCTACAGCTGTCGCAATAATCCCATCGATTTGCTCGGCCGGGACTTCATCCTCTTTTGGGACAGGCGAAGTCACCAGAATTCCGTTTCGTAGCCCAAGCGTATGGTGAGCCTGCACGATTTTAGCAACGTCTGCGGCCGAATCGACCCGTTGCGTAATCGGGTAATCGCTTTGATGGGAATAAAACAGCGGCAAGTTGTCGCAGCCGTATCCCAGAACCGGCACCCCTTGGGTTTCGAGCACCTCAAGCGTGTTCGGCACGTCTAAGATCGCTTTAACACCACCACAAATGACGGTAACAGGCGTTTGACCCAGCTCCATCAAGTCAGCACTTACGTCAAAATGATGGCCGCGATGCACACCACCAATCCCACCGGTAGCAAAGAATTTGATGCCAGCCTGCTCAGCTAAAATCATCGTGGCTGCAACCGTGGTTGACCCATTTTCTTTGGCAACCATCACGCTAGGAAGATCGCGCCGACTGCATTTACGCGCGCCACCTTCAGGTAGTTTAGACAGATATTCAAGCTCTTCGGCTGTAAGTCCGATGCGAATCTCTCCTTTAACAATGGCGATGGTGGCTGGTATAGCGCCACCTTTGCGTACGGCCGCTTCCATCCCTTGGGCCGTTTCTATATTTTTCGGCCAGGGTAGACCGTGGGTGATGACGGTTGATTCGAGGGCGACAACGGGCTTGTCAGCCTTTAGTGCGTCAGCAACTTCGGGTAAAAATGTGAGATGGTTCGCTTGCATGGTGATGTCCTTGTTTTTGGCGTTTTAGAAGTTAGGACAATTTAACGCAATCGGCCGGAGTCGCCAACTATTTCTGACGTTGCTTACCTACACGTTTGTCAGGTACTCCCGCTTTTCCTTATTGCAAAAACAGGGCTAGATTCGACTCAACCCGCTCAACTTTGCTCGTCATTGTCAACGGCCGATACCCTTGCTTATTCAAGCGCCATAGAACAAGGGCTGACGGGCTCACCCCAAGTTCGGCGGCCTCTTGTTGGATGGCGGTCACCGCAGCGACATTCTCATCGCAGATATAATCGCTTTCAGGGAGGGTACGGCCGACTTCAAAGCCACCGTCTAACAGCGGCGAAAATGCTTCAATCACCACATCAGGATTGGCAGCTTTCACCAGGTCTTCGATTTCAGAAGTGAGCGGCACCTGGATGCCAAAATCAGCTTGGGGAGCAGGTGGAATCACCGTATGCCGAAACTGGATCGTGCTGATCGGTGCATAGTCGTTTTCGGCGATGATCTTGATTAGGCTTTGTAACCGCTCAAAGCTGTAGTTTGAAACACCTAGCTTCTTGACGACCCCTTTCTTGACCAGTTCGTTAAAGGCTTCCCACGTTTCTTCGAGTGGGGTGTGTGGATCGTCGAAATGAGCCAGTAGCGAATCCAGATGATCTGTTTGTAGCCGTTCAAGGCATTCGTCAACGGCCGTAAAGACGGTATCACGCCCCAAGCCATCAAACCGTCGGCCGGAGCCTTCTGGGGCAGGACGTGCTCCGATTTTGGTTGTCAGATGAAATTGCTCGCGCGGGTTGCTGGCGAACCATTCCCCTAAAACGGTTTCTGCTTGGCCGCCCAATCCGCCCCCTTCGACCCAAAAGGCGTAGTTGTTGGCGGTGTCGATCATCCGGCCGCCCAGTTCCACATATTTGTCTAAAACGGCAAAAGAGTCCGCTTTTGAGTAGGTTGTCCCAAAACTGGCTGTTCCAAATCCGACATTCATAATTGTTTTCCTTATCAAGTGTCTGCCACGGATTAACACAGATAGATACGGATAAAACTAATCTGTAAAAATCCGTGTTGATCCGTGGTAAAAAAAGGTTACTTTTCACTCATCATTGTATCAATCATTTTTAAGAATTCAGTTCCTGCTTCTTCGATCATGGTTGCGTCAACATCAAGATGGGTAATCGCCCGCATCACCGTTTCACTGAACGCTCCGATGTTGATCTCTCTTTCTTCTAAGCGATCCCGGATAGCAAAAGCCGATAGCCCGGTGTCTGCAATATCCATCAGCACAATATTTGTTTCGATTTTATTAGTCATTAGCTGAACTTTGGGATGCTGGCCGATGATTTCAGCCAATCGTGCCGCATTTGTATGATCGTGTTCAAGCTTTTCAAGGTGATTCTCGAACGCATAAAGCCCGGCCGCCGCCAACATCCCAGACTGGCGCAATGCGCCCCCCATCCTTTGCTTCCACTTCCATGCCGCATCGATAAATTCTTGCGAGCCAGCCAGCACGCCCCCAATCGGGCAGCCTAACCCTTTGCTCAGGTCAATCCAGGTGGTGTCAAAATGTTGGGCGTACGCTTTGGCGCTCACACCGGATGCGACCACAGCGTTCATCAGTCGTGCCCCATCCATATGGGTGGTTAACCCATTCTCGCGGGCTACATCGATAACCGCTTTAATTTCATCTAAGGTCCAGATCGACCCGCCGCCGAAGTTGGCCGTTTGCTCAACCACAACGAGCTTTGCAGTTGGGGCGTAGCGGCTTTCTGGCCGGATGGCTGACGCAAGTGCGTCGGCACTATAAATCCCACGATCACCCTGCAAGGGAAAGATGTTGGCTCCGGCAAAAGCGGCCGGGCCGCCCGCTTCAAATTTTAGGATATGGGAATCAACGTGGGCATAGATTTCGTCCCCCGGCCGACAGTGGACCATGATAGCGATTTCGTTGCACATGGTGCCGGAAGGGAGAAAAACGGCTGCTTCTTTGCCGAGTAGGTCAGCTACATATTCGTTTAATCGGATAGTGGTTTTGTCGAGCCCTTTCTGCTCGTCGCCAACGGGGGCGTCAAGCATCGCTTGACGCATGGCCAAGGTCGGCCGACTTTGGGTGTCGCTGTACAGGTTGATTCTGCCTTCTTTCATTAGGGGACCTCACTAAGTTGATAAGATGAACGCTATCATCTCATCATCTTTGCGTCTCATCAAATTAGTTTGGTTTTGTATGGCAGGGTGTTTAGATAGTTGTTAAGCTGAAAGGGGTGTGAGAAAGGTCGGCCGTTTGTTTGATCCTTTCTTTGTACATAGATAGTGATGTCATTGAATGATAGATTTATGATCAATTACTTAACGAGTCTGAAGTTAATTTAGTAAAAAAGGAGAGGGATAGCTCTTTTTCTGAAGGATATCGAAAACTTTGCGGTGGGTTAAAAGTATTTGATGCTTCGCGAAGCTCCTTTAACTCAACTGGCTCTGCAAGTTGCCAACAACTATTAAATAAAATCCCAACCCCTGTTTCTGCCCCCTTAAAATATTCAGTAAACTCTTCAAAAGAAATACCTGCTCTTCCTTTAAGTAATTGCCACAAACTCTCAACTGGAGCCTCAATGATATTTTCAATTTCAAATGCACCAACCAAAGATTTTATTGGAGAAGAAACATATACGAGAGCTAAATCTCCTCTGCCAACCTGCTTCGGTCGAATCCGTCGAAGCTCTGCAGTCTTTTCTCCAGAAAAAATTTTATTTGCAAACTTTGGTTTTATTGAGAATAAAACAACATCTTTTTTCATTTAGCCTAATCCTTTTCCGTACTGGTATATTTCAATAAACTCATCATTTGAAATTCTTAATGGTGCTTGAATATGAAATCTGGTTTGTTTGTTTTTAGACCACATTTCACTCAACTGTTTGCGACTAACAGGGTTTTTGAACACCTCAGTCTTACTGAACTTGAAAGCCATAATTTCATTCTCTGTATCATTCTTTGCAACTTCAAAAACATTTTCCCATTCATAAATGCCAAGTCTTTTAAATTTTGAGAATAGTTGTTTAGGTTTATCGACAAGAACTTCGTCAATATAAGATACTGCACGTATCGACATTGTTCCTTGATATTTATCATTCCCTTTACTTACATACCATAAAACCCTTGCAGGAGCAGTCAAAATTTTAGAATGACTTGATCGATAATAAACGTTCTCAGCATTGAATATTACACTAGGATCTGCACCAAAAAGGTTTTGTCGAGCTATTGCCGCATCAAATAAATGCATTGCCCAAGCAGGAAGAATCGGCACAATAAAGCTAGGTGTTGAAATATCAGTGAATTTAGCTGGCCAAATTTTCCTTTCAATCTCAAGAAGATCATCTCTCGAGTTAGAGCTATCTACAGCTTTAGATATTTCACTAAATAGGTGCTGGCTTGAGGTAAGGTTTCTGGATAGCATTTCAAGATGAGCGGGCAAGTTTTTCGAGGGTCCAACAAATGGCAAATTTGCTTTTGCCCAAAAACCTCCGTCGATAAATATAAAATCGCTGTCTAGAAGTCCATCTCGAATCTTTTCAGAAAGATATTCATCCGAAATTTTAGTCAACAACCGACTCTCACCTGATGCTGTTAAAACCGCCTTGTTTATCAAATGCCTGACTAAGGTGTTCGTTAAAGAATTCTCCAGTAATCGAATAATTGGAATGTTTAGGACTTGTGCTTCTGCCCTATCATAAATAACTAAACCGACCTGATTTCCATCGTTTTCAATTTCAAAGGTTTCATAGCTTTTTGGATCAGATAAAAAAAACTGGACTTTTCTTTTGAAAGAGGATTTTGTTTCGTTTTGCCCCAGAAACTGCTCGTGAATAATTGAATTTATTGATTTCGCACGGCTAATTTTTAACCTAGATCCGGCAAGCCTGGCAGGTTGATATTCAATTTCGCGGATCAAGGAATCTTGATAAATAATTACATCAGCAGGGGTTGAAATTTTCAGCCCATATACATCATAAATAGCTTGAGACTTTTTGAGTAGCCTCTCGTCCCTCGTAATAAAAAACTGTTTGTTTGCAGATAATGTTCGAGCAATCTGACGCATATCTGATTCAGAACTTTCAGTGCGTTGTTCTGGGAAAAAATGCTCTAATCCTGCAAGAACCTTTTGAAAACTTTGGTTATTAGTAGGAAGAATCTCAAAGCTTCGTGCAAACTCACGGGCCCTTTTTCTTTTTTCCTTATTTTCATTCCTGTCAATTTCAACAAAAATTTCTTCGGTTAAGCAGAGCTCTAAGTCTTCAGTAAGCCAGTCGCTTAAAAGAGCATGAACATCTTGATTTTCAGGTACTATCGGCTTGTCCAATTCAAAAAAAGCATTGGCATCTAAAACCACTTTCATCCGATCTTCGGCATTTTGTTTTAAGGCGAATGAAAACAAATTTGGATGATTAAAATCAAAAAACCAAATAGTAAGTATTGAGCCTTGCGCACTACGACCAGCTTTGTCCCCAACAGGGATAAAACCGAGTTTAGGCCATAATTTTGAAGCCTCATAATCTCTTCGGCAACGAACTCTAATTCCAACACATTGGTTCCGAGTTGCACTCTTTAGTGCATCAAATAGTAGTCTTGTTAATCCATTACCACGTAATTGAGACTTTATACATAAATGCACTATGGAGGCTAATCTTTTTCGGGAAGACACGGCAAATAGTAAATAGCCACATAACTGGTTATTTTGATCTATAGCTATGAGTATCTGCCCATCATTTCTGGACTTTTCATAAGCTCCCTTTGGGAAGAAACCTAAAGTTTTCTTATTTAAATTGCCTAGATGAATTGCGTCTTCTAGCAAATGAGGCAAATCGACAAGGTTTTTTATGCTGAAATTCATTTATGGTTTTTCTGGTAGGGTTCCTATCTGTAGGAATTAAATTTCATTCTATTCTGCCTGATATGTGGGTCGTTGTAAAGTTCATTATCGTAGGCCTTGGGCATTCCCTTCGGTTGGGCTAGGTACGCCCGGCTCAACCAACAATTACCCAAATCTTGCTGGCGGATCTCGCCCGACTGCATGAAAATATTTGCCGATTAATACAGATTGTTTCCTCGTGTCGGGCGAGATCCCCTCACATCGCCCATGCCGTTAGTTGATTGTTACAGTTGGGTATCTAGCCCCTACTGCATGTTCGCAAGAATATCGATTGTGCATAAAAATTCCGGCCGTCAATCTCCATCCATGCTATACTTTAGCACTTACGTTCGATTCTATTTCCGGACAGGATATTCAGGATCACCAAGATAATTATCCTGTCAATCATGTTGATCCTGTCTGAGCAAAAATGAGCATTTTCGATTTACAGTCAGAATTCACACCGATGGGTGACCAGCCCAAAGCGATAGAAGAACTCGTTCAGGGTCTAGACGATGGCGAACGCTACCAAACCCTACTGGGGGCCACAGGTACAGGTAAAACCTTCACCATCGCTAACGTCATTCAGCAAACCAGTCGGCCGACCTTGATCATGGCCCACAACAAAACTCTGGCCGCCCAGCTCTATGCCGAATTCCGCGAATTTTTCCCCAACAACGCCGTCTCCTACTTCGTCAGCTACTACGACTACTACCAGCCTGAAGCATATGTTCCACGGCACGACCTCTTCATCGAAAAAGAAGCCCAAATCAATGAAGAAATTGATCGATTAAGGCTGCTGGCCACCAGCACCTTGATGACGCGCAAAGATGTCATCATCGTCGCCTCTGTCTCATGCATTTATGGGATCGGTAACCCGGTCCGCTGGGGGCAGGTCAGCGTCAAAATGAAGCGTGGTGAAAGCTATCGGCGTGACAATATTTTGCGCAAGCTGGTTGAGATTCAGTACGGCCGGAATGATATGGATTTCAAGCGCGGAACGTTTCGCGTACGGGGTGACACGCTCCACATCTATCCCGCTTACGCCGAAACCGGCTACTCGGTTGAGTTTTGGGGAGATGAAGTTGAGCGGATCACCGAATTTGATCCACTCACCGGCGAAGTCATCGCTGAGACATTTGAGATCGAAATCTTCCCCGCCAAACAGTTCATCACCGACGATCAGCATCTGGCCCAAGCGATCAACAACATTGAAACTGAACTAAATGAGCGGATGGCCTATTTCAGAGCCAACAACCAACATTTAGAAGCACAACGCATCGAGCAACGGACAATGTACGACCTCGAAATGTTGCGCGAAGTCGGCTACACCTCCGGCGTTGAAAACTACAGTCGCCATCTTGATATGCGTGACGAAGGAGATCCACCTTGGACCTTGCTCGACTACTTCCCACGTGACTTTTTGTTGGTCGCTGACGAAAGCCACATGACGATTCCGCAGATCGGTGGAATGTACAAAGGGGACAAGGCGCGTAAGCAAAATCTAGTTGATTTCGGTTTTCGCCTGCCGAGTGCGCTCGATAATCGGCCGCTCAACTTCCCAGAATTTGAAGAGCGCGTCAACCAAGTGATTTTCACCACCGCGACCCCATCAAAGTTTGAAGCGGCCAACGCCACCAAAACGGTGCGTCAGGTGATCCGGCCGACCGGCATCGTCGACCCTGAGGTTGATATCCGGCCGGTGATGGGGCAAGTCGACGACCTGCTCGGCGAAATCCGCTTGCGGGTGCGCCGCAAAGAGCGGACGCTCGTCACGACTCTCACCAAGCGGATGGCAGAAGACTTGGCCGACTATTTGCTCGATAACAACATTAAAGTTCATTATTTGCACTCTGAAATTCACACGATCGAACGGACCGAAATCCTGCGCGACTTGCGGCTGGGTATTTATGATGTGCTGGTTGGGATCAACCTGCTCCGTGAAGGATTAGACCTGCCGGAAGTGTCGCTCGTTGCTATTTTGGATGCGGATAAAGAAGGGTTCCTGCGTTCTGAGTCTGCCCTGGTTCAAACCATCGGTCGGGCGGCGCGTCACGTTGACGGCCGAGTGATCATGTACGCTGACAAAATCACCCGCTCGATGCGGGCCGCACTCGACGAAACAGATGCGCGGCGCAAAGTCCAGCAGGCGTACAACATCGAACACAATATCGAACCGAAGTTCATGGTCCGTGAGGTCAAAGACATCACCTACGATGTGGCCCAAATGCGTGAGGAAGCTGAGGCTGAGAAAGCAGGAGCACTGGCGGAAGAGGCGTCTGAATACGTTTCAGGTGGTAATCTGGATGATCTCCCAATCGAAGAGCTACAGCATATGGCGAATGAACTTGAAGCGACGATGCGGACTGCGGCTCAAGAACTTGAGTTTGAAAAAGCGGCCGCTTTGCGTGACGAACTCACAGAATTACGTGGCTTGATTGGGCTTAAAGAAGCGGGCATTGCGCCAGATACTCCAGCGTGGGAAAAGGTGCGTAAGGCAGACAAAGCGAAGCTGATCTACGATGTCGATTAACTACAGGTCGTCTAAGCTGTTAGTCATAGGATCTATGTAAGCCGGAAAGATATTGTGGTAGGGGTGCCCTTTATAGGTATCCCCATCAGGCGTTTCAGAAGCTACTGGCACGTTTCGCACAGTCCATAGATCTCTAGCAGATGCCCTTCGATTTTGAACTTAAAGCGGCTGGCCAGCTGCTGACACAAAGAGTCACCTATAGAGCAGTCGAGAAATTCAACTGTTTTGGAGCATTGCATACACACCAGATGATGGTGGTGCCCTTCTTCTAGCAATACAAAATGGGCCGCACCGCTCCCTTGATAGGTCGGCCGCACAATCCCAATCTCAGCGAGCAAATCGAGCGTACGAAAAACGGTCATCCGGCCGACTTTGGAACCTGCTGCGCGCATCTGCTCAAATAGCCCGTCGGCCGTTTGATGGCCTGCTGAAGTCAGTAACGCCTCGATTACTTCATGCCGTGCCGTAGTCGGCCGGTGTCCTTGTTCTGCTAACTTTTGTTCAATTTGATCAATATTCATTTTGGTTCACTCTTAAGCCTTAAGCGGCACCAAGCCGACGATAGATGACACCTCTTTCAGGTGCAAAAAGAAATACTAATCCGAAGATAAAGGTCGCTACGAGCACAACAGTTGGCCCTGAAGCGATATTTAAATAAAACGACGTATACAGACCGATCAATCCTGACAATGCTCCGATAATCGCACCAATAAGCATCATCGATGTGAGTCTGCGGGTGAGGAATGAGGCGGCTGCGGCCGGGGTCACAATCATCGCCAGCATTAACGAGATGCCGACCGCATTCAGCGCAACGACAATCGTGATAGCGATCAGCACCAGCAGCAGATACTCATAAAAACGGACCGGGAGACGGAGCGTCCGCGCCAATGATGGATCAAAAGAGACAACCAATAGCTCTTTGAAAAATAGAATGATTATTAGAAAGACAACCAGACTTAAGCCGAACATCGTCCAAAGATCGGCCGTCGTTACGCCTAACAGATTCCCAAACAAAAAGTGGGTCAAATCAACCGCATAGCCGTCTGTGGCGGAAAGCATAGCGATACCGAGCGCAAATGCCCCTGCAAATATTACCCCAATGGCAGAGTCCTCACGCAGGATGTCTCGTTCGCTTAATGCACCGATTCCGAATGCGGTCAAAACCCCCATAACCAAGGCACCGATGACCAACGGAATTCCGGTCAAAAAGGCGATAACAACGCCGGGTAAAATAATATGGGCCAGCGCATCTCCTAAAAAGGCCATGCCGCGCAGTACAACATAGGAGCCCAAGACGGGGCATAAAATGCCAACGATAAGGGCGGCCATTAAAGCGCGTTGAAAAAAAGAAAAACTAAGCGGATCGAGGAGAAAGGACATAAATTGGCTACTGAATACGGGCGATTGTTTTATTCATCTGACGGCCGCCATAGGCTGTAACAAGGTTTTCAGGCGTTAGCACTTCGGCCGGGGAGCCAAATGCGACCAGGCCACCTTTAAGGAGCATGACTTTATCAAACCGCTCGGCCGCCATGTTGAGATCATGGGTGGCCACAATCATCGTGATGCCACTTTGGGTGACATTGTCGAGTACTTCAAACACCTGCTCTTGGCTAGGAATATCAAGCCCTGCCATCGGTTCATCTAGCAACAGCAGGTCCGCTTCTTGGGCCAATGCACGTGCGATAAAAATCCGCTGCTGCTGCCCACCAGATAATTCTCCAATCTGTTTGTTGATGAGATGGGTTGCATTGACTCGCTCTAAGCTTTGGTAAACGATATCGCGGTCATGTTTTTTCGCCCAGCGGAAAAGGCCGATGCGAGTGGTACGCCCCATCATGACGACATCTTCAACGGTAACGGGAAAGTTCCAATCAACCGACTGACGTTGGGGCACATAGGCGACGCATAGATGCTCGGCCGGATTGCTGCCAAAAAGATTTGCCGACCCACTAACCGGCTCAATTTCACCGACAATGAGCTTAAACAGCGTGCTTTTTCCGGCTCCGTTGGGACCAACGACGGCGACCTGCTCACCTTCATTGAGCACAATTGAAAAATCTTGTAATGCTACCGTATCACCATAGCGCACCGTGGCTGCGTATGCTTCGAACAGCGGAGCGTCGGGATGATGGTGTGGGATGTGGTTGGCCGGGAAAGCGATTAGACTGGACATTTTGATATTTTATATCAAAACTACCGATTCGGCATTTTCCATTTGAAAAAACGGCCATTCATTACTTAAAAGGGCCCTAAATGCAAAGAGTGGATCGGTTTCTAACACCGACCCACTCTTCTAATTTATTTACTTGTGAACCCGAAATTGATCAATGGTTATGGTTGCTCAGTAGACGCATGACTGCGAATCGCATCGGCTTCTATTTCGACCAAATATTCGTCTCCAATGATACCCGCTTGCACCAGCGTATTCGCTGGCAGGATATGGCCGAATCGCTCACCATGCGCTCGTGAGATCGGCTCCCAATCGTCGATGTTTTGAATATAGATGCGGGTACGTACAACGTCTTCAAGCTGACTACCCAGCGACTGCAATGCCCCTTCGATTTTGTCAATCACAAAATGAGTCTGCGAGGCTGGATCGTTGCCGCCAACGACTTGGTTGTTATGGGTCGCAGTTGTTCCAGAGATCGATATGCGATCCCCACGCTGAACCGCGCGCGAAAAACCTGCAATGGGTTCCCAGATGGTGCCGGTTAAGACTCGGCTGCTACCATCGTCCCAGACCTGCGTGGTATACGGCGGTGGGAAGGTTTCTAGATGATCGCTGAGGTCACCCGTTGCGGTTAGGAACGGCGGTTTGCGATACTCGTCGCCACAGTCTCCAGGGATGGGTGTCATCTGGCTCAATGCTTCCTGAATTTCAGCTTGGCCGTCTTCGCCTAATTCAAACTCAAACAACTTCAAATTGTCAGCGATGTGTTCACTTTCGCCTAAACGTGCCCCGATAATGACGCCACCCACGGCCGGTTGTTCAAGCATGTAGCGGCAGGCAACATTGGCTATCGAAACATTGTTTTTCTGCGCCACGTTGTTCATTGCTTGGAGTAAGTTTTGGTAAACGTCCCAACCTCCGGCCGTACGAATGTAGCGGCCGTATTTCATTTGTGACATCGTGGCGAGGTTGTCCCAATCTGGCTCCGGCTTATTAAACCATTTGTCTGTCAGAAAGCCGCCAGCCAACGTGCCAAAGGCTAAAAGCTTCACCCCGAACTCTTCGCACATGTTAGTCATCGCTCCGCTAGCCCGTTGATCTAGCATCGAGTAACACACTTGATTGGTCACAATATCAATGCCACTGGTTAGTGCCATGCGTAGATGGGCCGTATCGATATTGGTCATCCCTAGATTCTTGATGAGCCCTTCATCCCGCATCTCTTGTAACCAATATAGGCAGTCGAGCCAAACCGGGTCCCCATAGTTCCAACAGTGGAATTGAAGCAGATCGAGTGATTTAGCCTGCATGCGGTCGAGTGATGTTTGGACGGCGGCTCGGACTTCATCGCGTGTAACAGGACCAGGTTTTGGCACCCACTTGGTAAACAGCTGAACATCATCGGGGTTTGGCAATGACTGTTGGAATGTGCCGGTGATGATTTCGGCCGACCCGTAGTGATCGGCCATATCAAATGTTGTCAGGCCTGCATCGAAATAGGGCTGCATGGCCGGTGCTGTTTTGACAGGATCAAGCGTTGTACCGTCTTTCTCCATGTCTGCAATTTGCCACAGTCCGGTTAGCACCCGCGAAATAGTAAACCCCGGTGCAATTTCAATTCGTTCAACTTGTCCCATTATTACCTCTTATATGATGTGATAAATGGGATTTTACCGCTGAATTTCGATTCCTACCCTCTCGTTAGGGTAGTTCCGATGAAGTAGCTATAGCCTATGGAAAGTGAGGCAAGGGATATTTGCTAGATCCCTTGCATATAAAGCTAAAATGGTTAGAGAGCCATTGTCTTTATTTGAGCGGATGGATGATTTCAGTTAACCATTCGGCCGGATCTGGTACTTCACCGGGGTCTGTAATATAAACTTCCCAAGGGGGACCACCGGCCTCTTCGTCGTTTTCCATCATCCAGCGTTGGATCGCCTCATGTCCCAAATTCAAGCTGTCATAAGGGCCTTTATGAATGGTAGACGCCACATTTCCGCCAGCCAATGATCCCGCCAGGATGTCTCCCTCACCTTCGGCCGGGCCTGCAACCGGCATACCTGCTTCAAGCGTAATTAAGCCAGGGCCGAAACTAACATAGCGTGCGGTTGGCGGCCCCGCAAACGGGATGCCTTGGGCGGTTGCGAACTGAAATACCGGAACAAGCATCCCAGCGAGCGCTGTCGAAACCTCATCAGGTTTTGTCTGCCCTTTCATATATAAAAACGGGGTCTCATTTATATTTTTCTTCGTAATTTGGTAACTCATATCAGATCCTCTTGTTTTGTTACTACCTTTTGATTGATCGGCTACAGAAACGCGGTAAAGGCTAACGCAAGGTGCTGTTCGATTTGCCGTCTCTAAGTGCAGCTGATAGTGACGTACAAAATGATTGAACGTCCCCTTTTGTTGGTCACGGAACTGCTTTGGTGACATTGAAAACATGGTTCGAAAAGCACGTGAGAAGCCCTCATGGCTGTCAAACCCGGCATCAAGCGCCACATCCAGTACACTTTTTTGCGTGACGAGCAATGATGCGGCCGCGCGTTGTAACCGGACTCGACGACTGTACTGCAATGGACTTTCACCTACCTCTGCACTAAATATGCGCTGGAGGTGAAAGGGTGAACGCCCATCGGCCGCTGCTAAATCAGCAAGCGTTTTGATCTCGCCATCAACTTCAGTTAGTTGGGCTAACAGTGGGAGCAGTTCTTCAAGTCGAGTCATTATGATATAGATGGTAGCAGAAAGGTAAAAGCGGTTCCTGACCATTCTTGCGGTCTAATCTGATTTTGTACCACTAAGGTCAACTTAAGTGGTTTTGACCCAAAGTAATGGATGCCTCAGCGGTAGGTTGCGTAACACTTCAAACGTTTTCGGATCAGCTTCAAGCTGTTGCCATGTTGCCAAGTAGCCTTCGTTCTGAAACTGCACCCCGGCCAAAAGGAGGCTCATGTGGCGTACGGGCCACTCGTCCCAATACATGACATCGGCCGGCAATGGCCATGCCCCCTTATTTTTTATATAGGGGGCGATAAACGATACCCCTTTGTGCATTCCCCGACCGTCCGGCAGTTCAAACGTCCACAGATCATCTTCTGGCGTTGACGCCAGCTGAGCGACTCCCGCCATCGCGTCGATGATAAACAGGGAATAGCCATACGGTTTTGTTCGCTCTAATTCGGCCGGAAAACTACCGTTCTCAGCCATCATTTGTTCAACAAACACCGTCTTAAATTGTTGACGCATCGTCGCTAACTGCCCTTTGTTCCCTACAAAATCAGCAAAAGCGGCCGCCTGCAGCGCCCAGCAAACCCCGTGATTATTCGGATGTTCTTTTTCGGTCTGTCCATAGGGATGGCGATTTAGCCAGTCTAAGTAGGTGTGGAACCAATTCTTCACTTTCGATTGATCAGCTTCTGAAAACTGAGGGGCCGCGCACAAAAGTTTTGCTCCACGGGCCACCTCAACCAAATGGATCGTATCGATCACACCGATGCTACGGCCGGTGTGCCGCCCTTTAATCGCTTGTCCATACAGCAAGTTCGGGTTCATCCGTGTACTCACATCAATAAACCATGCTTTCAAATGCTTGACCGCATGGATAGCGAAGTGGGCTTTTTGCGTCATCACATACGCCGAGGCGAACGTACCGATGATGTCGCTTAATCGAACCATCGCTTGGCGGTGCGCAACAAAATTATCAGGATTGCTCAAGCCATCCTTGCGAATATAAGGGCCATTTGGATGGTCTGGGTCTGGCCACCAATAGTCTCCTTCTGAGTAAAAATCGTGTCGGCCGCCAGAGCTACGGGCACATGGCTCGGCCGTAATCGTCACGGGAAGCTCACGCAAATATCGTTTAGCCTTTTTCAGAAGGCGTTGCTTTTCAATTTCAATGATGTCAAACATGCTTTTTGCCATTATACCCTAGCAAATTCATTCCTTCCTGATTTTCGAGTTGCGTAAATAACTTGTGGGAAAAGGTGTAAGCTGTTTGATTGGGATTTAAAAACTAGCCACCGAACTTAGCGGGACATTCGCGTATAAGTCACATCTGTCATGGTGACCACAGATTTTGTGATGCCTATTTGCGCGTAACACTCTGCGAATGAGTTGGAATTACCTTTTTCACCGCAATTCACATTTCCAATAGGGCTCTGTGATTGTAGGTAGTTGCCAAATTTCAAAAATGATGCTTCGCTGTCCTCAACTTCAAGCTCCACCGCTTCACCAAACGCATCTACTCGAACCACTCCGTAGTTATTCACCACCCGCAACGAGAAGCTGTCGCCACTTTCGATGGTGCCAAGGGCAAATTTCTGTTCAATACCGGCCGTGTTACGCAGACGCACATACACATCGAATACGCCATTGGCCGCCTGACTGTCGAAAAACCCCTTTTCACTTGAGTCAGAGACGTAGACTTTCATAATCGTGCCGGTTCCGCCAGCATGATACTGGGTCACAATCGTTTTACCACCGTCCGACAGTTCGACTTTTATAATGGCTTGGAACTCTTCATAAGTCTCTGCCATAGCAACCCTGAGCGATTTTTTGATTTTGTATTCATGGCGCCACCCATTGCCGTTGGGTGTCATGAATTGGGTTTCTAGCGGAACAAAAACTAACGTTTGAGGATCAACCAACGGATGAGGATCGGCACCCTCAAGGTCCCATAATGTTCCATTTAAAATGATGTCTGGTATGTCGTTCCCGCTGGGTATGGGAGATGGAAGAGGGAGTGGGGTTGGTGCGGGTGTTGCGGTAGGCGGCACCGTTGGTGGTGGACCGGGAATCACATCTCCGCAGGTCTGAATCTGTGCTTCGAGAAGGCTGTTCCACGTATTGCTCGAATTACCCCGGCCGACGATCCGCACATAACGAGCATTGACGTCACCGAGACTAATGCTGCTTAATTCTGCATCACCTTGGGATCTTGCCCAGTTTGAAACCGTCGTCCAATCTACCCCATCAAGTGACACATCTACATCAAAGAAAGCGGTTCGCTCATCTCCTTTGTACCATGCAGTTGCTAGCTCAGTTACGGTTCCCGGACCGCCAATGTCCAAGATGATCCAACGCCCTTCGCCGTCGGCCGACCAGCGTGATTCTACATCAGCATAATCCCCATCGACCGCAAGGTCAGGGCCATGACCATCGTTTAAACCTTCGTCATACGCCATTAGGTTCGCCATGGTGGGTGTGCAGGCTGGCGCTTCGGTTGGGGCGGGCGTTGCGGTCGCCTCACTGGTTGGTGCAATCTCGATGGTAGACGTCGCTTCACTAATCAGCATAACCTCATCGGCAGGATCAGACTCATCTACGGTGGTACAGCTCACAATTATTAACAACAGTAAGACTAGGATGGTGGGTGAAAATTTATTCCTAAAAATCATTGGGGTATTTCAGACTACTTTTAGCTGGCTGGTTGGTAAATTATCTGCCTGCACGTGCAACATAGTCGATTCATCAGCCCCAACAATTTGAATAGTGGCTCGGCCGTTGGCGGTTTCAACGATGCGACTGCCATCAATCGTCCCCAGATCAGCAAGTAGCTCTCCCTCACCCGACAGCTCAAATGTGACTCGTCGCTCAGGCGAAACGACAGGTCGGCCGTCCTTGCTTGCCATCTGAATTGAAACCTGAATTCGATTATCGATTTGGGCCGAATAAAACAGCCACTGAGATGGCTGCTGGCCATTCTCAGTTATAAACTCTTGATCGATGTTGTCTTCAATAAGTTCTCCATTGGCATAAGTTCCAACCGCTCTAAAGCTGTTCAGTCCTTCTGGCAAACTCAGATGCCATTCAAGTAGCCAATCCTCTTTATCTCTTCTGATTGAGCCTTGAGAATCTCCATTTAAAAACAGCTCGATGCTGTCACAATTGGAAATGACTCGAACACGCTCTTTCTTGGCTCGCCCTGAGCCGACCCGAACCGGCCAATTATGGGCTTCGATGTGGCAGACGGGCGTGTTGGTCTGGACCGCTTGAAAGAGATAAAAAGCGGTTTTCGGCCGATTGGCTCGATCAACAATCCCTTTTTGGTTTACATATGGGATCGGATTCTCCGGCCGTAAAGGGGTCCCAAAATCTTTGAACGCCCATTGCGCTGCCCCAGCTAGGTTGGGCTGAGATTGCTGGATGCGCAATGTCCACGCTGCCAAATCGAGAAAATAGCTTTCGCTCCAATCCCCATCACGGCTCGCGCGTGCAAACCCTTCGGTTGAATAAGCCAATCCATCCTTCTCAGAATGATCTCGCTCTTGCTCTAGCTCAAACGGCAAATGTGGACCGATGTTGTGGCGGCCGACATGATTGTCCGCGCTCCACTCCATGTGCAACATGCGCGGATACTTTTCCTGAGCATCGGTTAAAGCCAACTCATAATCTTGGTATCGGCCGCGATACCAGCCAGACCAAATCGATGGGGAATAGACATCAACCACCGTTGCGCCTCGCTCGTAGCGGCGTAGGGCGGTCAGGCGAGATGGGTCAAGCATATGGGCCAGCTCATTGATTTCCTGCAAATGGGCAAACACATCATCATCGGTGTTTGCAGGATGGTCATACTCCCAATCCAGCTCATTTCCCATCCCCCAAAAAATAATCGATGGATGATGGCGATGTTCAGCGATCATGGTGCGAAGCATATTTTTGGTGCGCTCTTTGAACAGGTCGTCACCTACACCACCCCGGCACCAAGGGATTTCGTCCCAAACAATTAGCCCTAGCTCATCGCACAGTGTATGAACAAAGTCTGCCTGTGGATAATGGCCCAAACGGATGAAGTTCATCCCAGCCGCTTTCATGTTTTCAAATTCGGCGCGGGTGTCAGCCTCACTAACCGCACTGGCGCATCCGGCCCAGTCTTCGTGTCGATGGGTTCCTTTCAGCAACAGCCGTTCGCCGTTTAGATAAAACGGCCCTCCGGCCGGAAAGTTAAACGAGCGCCAGCCAAAATGGGTGCTGACTTCATCAGAGAGGGTGCCATTGTGCCAAATTGAGAGTTTGATTTTGTAGAGATTTGGATGGTCCGGCGACCAGTGTTGTGGGTTTGAGAATGAGGGGATCGAGAGTGAAGATTCGGCCGAGTCAAGCATCTCTTCATGGGCTAAAAGCTCTGCGCCCATTGGGTCGATGATTGACAAATGACACCGCATCCCTGCAGCTGCACCATCAACGTGCACAATTAACTTTAGATTACCTGTATCTCTATTAAAGCCATCAAGTTCTGCCGCAACGTGCAGATGGGCGATGTGCTGGGCGGCCGTTGTGTAGCTCGTAATTGGCCGTGTTAGCCCCCCATACAAGAAAAAATCAGAGCGGTCTGATGGTGGTAGATGGATGTCTGGGCTGTTATCAACCTCGACACGTAATGTGCCGCTACTCGCTTGTGGCAGCTCCACTGTAAACGGTAGATATCCCCCTGCATTTCGGCCGATTTCTTTTCCATTCCAATAGACAATCGCCTTTTGGCTGGCCGCACCAAACCGGATAAACGTACGTTCATTGATAGGTTCAGAAGTCGTGTCTAAGTCAGTCTCGTATACGCCAACCCCGCGCCGAAACCATGATTCGTCAAGCCGCATCGTGTCCAAGGCGTTCCAACTGTGGGGTGTTGTCACACGTTCTAGCGGTTCGTCTTCAAAACGAAACTGCCATTGGCTAATGGTTTGGGATAATGATCTTTTTAGCATAATTTAAATTAATGCAATGTTGCGAGAAACTTTCTCTGTGCTTATCCAACAAACAAAGCTTGAGCCTGACCTATCAGCTGGCCAAACGGGCATTGGTAACCCACAAGTCTATGTGATGGCCGGTTAGCAGCTGCAACGCCTCTAGCATGAAAAAATCTCCATAGATCAAATAGCTATCCATCCATAAACCTTTTGGAACGTGGCTGGCACCATGTCGTAGAAGCCCCTGTGCCTCTGGCCGATCGTCCCAACAGTGTTGTATCAAAGCGTCAAACAATCGCTTCGCATAAGCTTCATAGACATCTGCATGCTCAGGGTCAACTTGAATTAGGCGCAACATGCCGACTAAAGCGATCGATCCGGCCGAACTGTCTCGGTAATCAGGTGCACCTTCTGGCAGCCATAGATCCCAGAGTGGCACATCATCTTCGGGGAGCTCAGCCATAAATTTGTGGGCCAGTTGGCGGGCAGTTTCAACTAAAAAGAGTTCAGACGGCCGCCATTGAGCCGCCATAGCGTATCCGCAAATGCCCCATGCTTGCCCACGCGCCCACAGCGATTCATCGGCCACGCCTTGATGGGTTTCACCTCGTAACGGCTCACCTGTTTCTTGGTCGAAAAAGAAGGTGTGATAGGTGCTTCTATCCGGTCGAATATTGTGCGTTGCCATCGTTTTTGCATGAGTCAAAGCCACATCGCCATATCTTTGATCCCCCGTATGCTGTTCGGCCCAAAATAGCAACGGCAGGTTCATCATCGTATCCATGATCATCTGCCCGCCTCGCCTGTCTTCACCGACCGGACCCCAAGCCTGAATATAATTTCCTTTTGGCCGGAAACGACCCATCAGAACATCGGCCGCACGCATGGTTAAATCGGCCGCGCCCTCATCCTCTGTGAGTTGATATTGCGCCCGTGCGCTGAGCATAAACAGGAATCCCATATCATGATTGATATGGATGTTTTCATCTAGCCGTCGCACAAAGCTTGGGAGTAAATTGACCCCGCATTCGCGCAGGTTTACATCACCCGTTTGGTGGTAAGCCAACCAAACCATGCCGGGCCAAAAACCGGCTACCCAATTGTTGTTCGGGTTGAGCCCGTACTGTGTCGTATCGCTGTAATTAGGGAATTGATCGCCAAAAAGCAGTGCATTACTTTTGGTTCGATTAATTGCTATTTCAAGAAGATTTTCGGCCGTTATTTGATCCATGGTGTTGTCCTTTATCTTTGGACCCTTCCAGACCCATCGCCGCCCATTAACTGCTCAACCTCAGCCACAGTGGCATAGTTCACATCGCCTGGTACGCTATGCTTAAGGCAGGCCGCAGCCGCTCCAAAATCAAGCGCCTTTTGAGTCCCCATCCCTTTGTGAAATCCGTAGATTAGCCCGGCCGCAAATGCGTCACCACCACCGACCCGATCCACAATGTGAGTCATGTCATAGCGTGGACTGCGCACAATTTTTTGGCCGTCGAACACGCTGGCCGCCCAGGCATTATGGCTGGCGCTAAATCCTTCGCGATGGGTGAACACTTGGTATTTCAAGCTGGGGAATGTCTCAAACATCTTTGCGCCAATCAGTCGGTTTAGCTCATCTTCGCCTTTGCCGACCTTTACAGATTCATCTAAATCGACCCCGTATGAAAAGGCGCAGTCGTGTAGGTTTGCAAATAAGATGTTCGCAAACTGGGCGATTTTCGGCATGATTTCTTGAGGAGCGACTCCATATTGCCACAGCTTCGCCCGATGGCTGGTGTCGACTGAAATCATCATCCCTTTGTCAGATGCGGCCGCACATGCGGCTAGAGTTAAGTCGGCCGCGGTTTGGCTGATTGCCGGGGTGATACCAGTGACGTGAAGCCAGCTTGCATCAGCGAATATTTCATCCCAGTCAAAACTACTAGGATCAGCATCTGCAATCGCAGAGTTTGACCGATCATAAACAACCTGCGTCGGCCGTTGGTTTGCGCCACTTTCCAGGTAATAGATTCCGATGCGATCACCACTACGTTGAATTTGGGACGTATTAACCCCAAAGCTGCGCAGAAACCGTACGCATGCATCCCCAATCGGATTAGCAGGCAAGGCGGTTACAAACGATACATCAATTTCAAACTGAGCCAACGATGCGGCCGTATTCGCTTCACCACCGCCAAATGTAGTATCTAACACCGGAGATTGAAACAGACGCTCTAAGCGTGGCGGACTTAGCCGCAACATGATTTCGCCTAAACAAACAATTTTTCCTTTCATTATTTTTTTGCTCAAATATTTAAAATTAGGGCTAGACAGTTTGTGTCATTTGTTCTAAACCCTAAAATTTGCCATCAAAATACTGTCGTGCTAGCCCCGCACTTGTGCCACGATGTCCACCCCAGCCTGCGCCAATCGGGTGATTTCGTCAAACCGCTTGCCGTTGATCAACTCTTTTTTGACCATCCAGCTACCACCACAGGCAACAACGTTGGATAGGGCCAAATAATCAGGAAGATTCGCCGGATTAACGCCACCCGTTGGCATAAATCGCACGCTCCCATATGGGCTACCAATCGCCTTCAACGCTTTGACCCCGCCCGCAATTTCGGCCGGGAAAAACTTGACGACTTCAAGCCCTTTGTTCAGCGCTAAGTTGATTTCAGTCGGGGTCATGATTCCAGGTACGAT
>JBGCDP010000003.1:0-3768 GCA_045105475.1 Anaerolineae bacterium | reverse complement strand
CCAGAAGGTAACGACTTTATCGACTTCGTCATCTTCAACCAAGCACCCTTGGATACGTTTGGGGCTGTTGGCGTCTGCGCCTAAAAAGAGCATGTCACCTTTGCCCAATAAGCTTTCAGCTCCGATTGAGTCGATGATGACGCGGGAGTCGGTGCCGGATGCGACAGCGAATGAGGTACGAGCTGGGAAGTTGGCTTTGATTAAGCCGGTTAAAACGTCTGTCGACGGCCGTTGGGTGGCGACAATCAGATGGATACCGGTGGCTCGGGCCATCTGTGCCAAGCGGCAAATAGCGCGCTCAAGCTCCGCTCCATATTGCACCATCAAGTCAGCCAACTCATCGATAAAGGCGACGATGTAGGGCATTTTGTTGGCGTCAGGGTATTGTTTAATTTTTTGGTTGTAACTGGTGATGTTACGCGCACCGACGGCCGCTAGTTTTTGATATCGGTCATCCATTTCTGTCGTGAGCCAGCGCAAGACCCCGATAGAGCGTTCCCCTTCTACTTCAACTTTACCTAATAGATGGGGTAGCCCGTTAAAACGAATAAGCTCAACTTTCTTCGGGTCGATCATGACAAGCTGTAAATCTTCGGGCGTGTTATTCATCACAAGACTCGTGATGAGGGCATTCATAAAGATCGATTTACCAGAGCCGGTTTGACCCGCTACAAGCATGTGGGGCAATTTGGCAACATCGGCCGCGACCGCTTTACCTGAAACGTCTAGTCCTAATCCCGCCCCCATTGTGCCGCGAATTTTGCGGAACTCATCGGAGTTCAGCACGTTGCCCAAACGCACGATGCTGGTTCGGCTGTTGGGCACTTCTACACCAACGATCCCTTGTCCAGGCACAGGGGCCTGAATCCGAATACGAGGGGCTGCGAGAGCAAGTGCCAAGTCTTGTTTAATTGAGGCTATTTTGTTGACGCGTACCCTGGTTTTGCGTTGTGTCCCATCTGGCATTTCATGGATGACAAGGCGGGGGACAATTGCAAATTGGGTGATGGCTGGGCCGATGAGGACGTCGTCAAGAACGTCGGCCGCGATATCAAAATCCTCAAGGGTTTTTTGAATAATCGCTTTCTTTTTCTCAATCTCTTTCGGTGAAAGCGGTTTAGGGGCTTCCATTGAAAGTAGGTCAAGAGGAGGAAGCTGACGGCTGCGCTTCTTAGGTTTGATAGAGACTTTCTTCTCTGGTTCAGCTTTGCGCGGCATATTGGTGCGCAACGGCAATTGTTTTTTCAAGTCATCCATCTTTTTACGATCAATGACTTTGCGCGGTTTGGTGTTGGTCGGGGGCTCATCTGCGAAGGCTAAAGCATCGGCCGATTCTGTTTGTTCTTCATTCCAGCCTTCTATTTGGCCTGAAAAGTCGAGCAACCACTGGCGAATGTCGGCAACAGTGATGTGTAACATCAGGGCAACGCTAAAAAGGGCTAAAAGCAGATAAAGAATCCAAGCGGCCGGGCGTCCCAAAAGATAGGTGATTGGCTGAGCCAATATGCTGCCAAGCCAGCCGCCTCCACTGCCCGCAATGAATTGATTCGAACCTGAATTGAAAGCGAGATGGGCCAGTGGCATGATGGCTAAGAGCAGCAAAACAACGCCCGTCGTCTGGCGGACAGATGATTCTGGTCGCCATGGAATTTCCATGCGCAATGTGGCTAGATATAGGCCAAAAAAGAAGGCTCCAATTGCTACAACTGCGGCGACTTTGCCAAAGATTACCTCTAAAAAGGAAGTCCAGACATCGAGGGCGGTTGTGGTGGCAAAGCCTAAAAGGGCGATGGCGCTAATAAATGCAACGATGGAAAGCAAGATGCCGCCCATTTCCCGGCCGTATGGTTTGAGATAGTCGATGATGACTTCATCAAACGTTGTGCCAGGAACGTCGGTCTTTTTTGTAGACGATTTCCTTTTGGTTGCTGCTTTTTTCGAGGTGGTTTTACGCGTGCTTTTGCTACTGCTACGGGTACTCCGCTGCTTAGTCATAAGAACAAGTGTACCATAAAACGGCCCTATTTTGGAAGTATTGTTGTAGCATTGCATCAAGTACTTGCTATGCAGTGGTAAGTTGGGCTGAACGTTTACGATTAGATTGCCAATCTGTTGAAGTGGGTAGAAAATTGAGGCTATGGCGTGATGAATCACGCTTTTTATCTTTAACGATGGATGTCCATTGTTGTAGGAGAAGACCGATGACCCAAAATACGAATTCAGAAACAGAAGCACAGGTGCGGATTGATTTAGCGGCCGCGTTGCGCTGGACCGCTCGCTTAGATTTGCATGAAGCGGTTGCCAATCACTATAGCGTCGTGATGGGTGATGAAACCCCAGAGATTTTGCTGAATCCCAAACTCAAACATTTTTCACGAGTGAAGGCGAGCGACATCGTGAAATTTGATCTTGATGCGACCGATGTGCTTAGTCGGCCGGATGCGCCAGATATTTCCGCGTGGTATCTACATTCTCATTTGCACAAACATTTGCCCCATGCCAAAGTAATCTTTCATACTCACATGCCGAATACGTTGGCACTCGCCTGCATCAAAGATTTTGAGTTTATGATGCTCGATCAAAATGCGACCCGCTTTTATGACCGTATCGCGTATGACCGTGATTACAATGGGCTCGCCATCGATGATCAAGAGGGGGCACGCTGTGCCGAACTTTTGGGTGATGGCAAGAGCGTGCTGTTCATGGGGAATCATGGGGTGATGATTATCGGCGAGACGGTGGCTGATGTGTTTGATGAGATGTACTACTTGGAAAAAGCGGCCGATACGCAGGTCAAAGTGCTCGCCAGCGGCCGGGAGCCCGCGTTGATTCCAGATGACGTTGCGGAAAAGGCGTGCGAGCAGTGGTTCGAGTATCCAGGTTTTTCTGCCCATCATTTCAATGAGCTAAAGGCGATTTTGGATGATGAGGAGCCAGAATATAAAAACTGATAGCTTTTTACTGCTTGTGTTAGCTAGGCGCATATAGTCTCTATGAAACTGAAACTCTATTTCGCACTATCGGTAGCTCTTTTACTTTTTTCCTGTGTAGGAATTATTTGTATTCGATTTTTTGGTTTTCCCGCGTGGGTAAACTCTTCCCATAGTGGGGTTTATGTTGTCTTTTTTCTTTCGACAGGGGAATTTATTGACCCTGATCATGAATTTACTTATCAGCCAGACAATTTAGAAGGTGTCACTTTGTTTGGTATAGCTGATTATTTACGGGAAGAAAATGAACCGAAATGGTCTTATGTTTCCACTGGGGGATTGTTTTACCCTATTGAGGAAGCTACCCCGGCTGGTTTAAGAAAACTTGGTTGGAAAGATAAAACAAAAAGAATTCAAGCTGCAAAACTATGGACATCAGAGGTCATAGTTCCACCACTCGAAATAATACTAGAGCCAGATGACGTTTTTTTAGAAAAAGATTTAAATTCTTTTTACAAACCTAAATTTTTCTTGACAGAAAAAGGAGGCGTTGAAGCTGAATTTTGGGTGCAGAGAGAGGATACAAGTAACTCGAGACGAAGGTATTCAAAAGAACGAATCGTTTATAATTCAGATGGATTTATTATTGAATGGACTCATCTTGATTAATTAGATCTTCTACCAACATAAGTCACCTTATGAAACCAAAAAACCTGCTATACATTATTTCAGATGAACATCGGCGCGATGCACTAGGATGCTATGGACATCCGCTGGTCAAAACGCCCAACTTAGACCGACTGGCTGAAAACGGCGTGCGGTTCACCAATGCGTATTC
>JBGCDP010000002.1:0-16600 GCA_045105475.1 Anaerolineae bacterium | reverse complement strand
TTAGGAATCTCCCCGACCTGCTCACGTTTGATGAGGTCATCTCCCTCAAGTGTTTCGATGATGTATGTGATTTTCTCTTCGCCTAAATTTAGGATTTCGGCCGCTTTTGGCTCCAGCTCATCCTGCGGCACATAGACGTGCCCCTGCTGCGACATTGTGTTGAGCGTGTAGGCGATGCCTGCTTCGATCCGGCCGGGGTCATCTGGCTTTAATCCTAAGGCTTGGGCGATTTTGTCGGCCGATTTAAAGCCGATCCCATGAATGTCCGCCACCATTTTATACGGTGTATTCTGGACGATCTCTAACGAGTCGTCCCCGTATTTTTTAAAAATTTTGGTGGCAAGTCCGGTGCTGACCCCATGCGACTGCAAAAAGATCATCACCTCTTTGATCGCTTTTTGTTCGTCCCACGCTTTTTGGATGCCAACCACCCGCTTCTTGCCGATGCCGATTACCTTCGACAAACGCTCGGGCTGCTGCTCGATGACCTCAAGCGTATCCTCCCCAAACATATCGACGATGCGGCCGGCCATCACTTTGCCGACACCCCGTATCATCCCAGAGCCTAAATAGCGCTTGATTCCTTCAACGTTGGCGGGAAGGGTTTGTTGGCACTTTTCGGCCGTGAATTGACGGCCGTGTTTCGGATGGTTCAACCATTTTCCCGTCAGTTTGAGCCATTCCCCCGGCTGGATCTCCGGCAGGTTCCCAACCACCGTGATGAGCGCATCTTTCCCAGATGCATATTTAAACGGCAGCATCCCCTTTTTATCTGGATTTAGGCGCAGGACAGTGTAGCCGTTTTCGGCATTGTTATAGGTAATGCGCTCGACGGAGCCGCTAATTTGGTCAGGGCCAGATGCTTGTGCCATGCGGCCGATTATACCGCCCTTCGTCGGGCTCAGGGTAGGTTAAGACTTAGATTGGCAGGGTTATTCTAAAGTTAATAAAAACCGAAAGACCACTCCCTGTCACGGCGAATGAAATGAAGCGATGACTGGGAGTTAAGAGGCAAACACGATCCGATTTGCAGTAACTTCCGGTCACTTTGACCGACTGCGTCGGCCTGTGACAGGGAGTAGCAACTTTGGAAAAGTCCTACTTAGATTGGGTCACAGCGGTAAAGAAGTAGGTTTGGGCCATCAGCGTATACCCAATCGAGAGGCAGATTTCCGTAAACAAATAGACGAAGGCGATCCCAAATATGCCGTAGCTCGTCATAAAAATGACCCACAAGTTAAGCACAACGTTTAGCACCACCGTCACAATTTGCACGTAAATCCGTTTGGTATGCCAATTAACCGTGGTTAGCAACACCCCAGACGTCACGGCGATAAAACGAAGCGGGATGATAAAGACCAAAATAAGCAGTATCCGGCCGGATTGTGCAAAATCTGGCCCGTACAGGAGCCTAATAATCAACGCTGAGAACGGAGCAATCAGCAGCGCAAGGGCAAACCCACCGCCCGACATCATGAGCAACACCTTGCGATATTCTTGGCGCAAATAGCCGGTTGAGCCGGAAAAAGCTGCACCAAAGCGTTTAAACAAAATGCCGTTGGCTGAGTTGGGAATAATCGAAAAAGCCTGGGCGATTCCCAGCGCTGGGCCGTACTGGCCCGAAGCGGTATTGCCCAACCAATTGTTTACAAAAGTAATATCGATCTTGCCATAGGTCATTGCTAAGGCGGTTGAAGCCGCGTACTGCGCCGCCTCTTTGAGCGCAGCCCAAATGCCGTTGAGCTTGAAATCTAGCCCAAACTGCCGTTTCACAAAATAGATGGCGACCGAACAGCCAAATAAGTGCACGATGATAAATGCATACAAATACAGGCTGACAGCGGTGTAGCCCCAGTAGAAATTAAACAGCCCAACGATGATCATAATCGCCGCTTGCGTGCTAATCGTCAGGATCGCCGCCTGTTTGATGCCTGAATTAACTTCGTTGATGAACAGCGTGCTGCGCAATATTTCTTCGAGCCAGACCAACACCGCACACAAAAATACCACTTGGGTCGTATACGACTCTTGGTTCAAAAAAGTGGCTAAGAGCGTTAAAAGCCCGATCCAAATCGGCCCGGAAGCGAGCTTCCAAGTTAGCACCAGCCCGTTAATGCGGGGAATATTTTGTTTCTCTTCCGCACTTGAGGTTCTGAGCAACCACAAATCGAGGCCAAACGAAAAGAAGATTGAGAGCAGGCGGGCCAATGCCAAGCTACTGGCAAATGTGCCGTATAGCGACACCCCTACAGCCCGGCCGATGATGGCTTGCGACAGCCCCGAAAAGACGCGCGCGATTAAATTGCTCGATGAGAGCAGGCCCAGATTCTTAGCAAATCCACTTCGGCCGCGTATGAACGTCTCAATTTTATTTTTCATAAAGGGGCAAGAGCGACTGAACTTTATTTTCCCAAAAATGCCGCTCTTTCTCAGATGCGGCCGCACGTTTCATGGCGTCTAGCTCGGCCGGATGGTCGAGCAAATGGCTAAGCATTTGGGCAAGGGCGGCCGGGTCATCGGGTGGCACAGTCCGCACAGATTGCGCGCCTAACGCTTTACGATCACCAATGTCTGTCGTGACACACGGCGTTCCGGCCGCAATGCTCTCAAGCATCTTCATCGACACGCTAGATTCAGCCGCAATTGAGCGATGCATCGGATCAACTGAGATATCTGCCACATTAAAATAGAGTGGAATCAGCGAACTATCAACCCGGCCGAGCATCTTTACCCGGGCAGTCAGGTCGTTTTGTTTGATGAGGGTTTGAATCAGGTCAAAGTCTTCACCACTACCAGCGATCAGCAAGTTAACATCATCCCGTTCGGTCGCCAGCTGCGTAAACGCCTCAATGAGCAGATCAAGCGCATGGCTGGTCAGGCTGATCGACCCAACATAAATGACCAAATGATCATCAGCCGGAAATGGAATAGTTGCCCGTACTTCAGCGAGCTTTTTGGCAAGATCAGGCTGATCGAGCACCGCAAAGCGTTCTTTATCGACTCCGTTGTGCACCACAGTGAAACGATCGGCCGGGTAGCCCAAGCTCTCAAAATGATTTGAGATAAAGCGATTGCCGGTAAATACGATCTTGGCCCGTTTGGGTGAACGGTCTTCGAACCAACTGACGATTTTTTGCTGCCATCCCCCCGAAAAACGATTGTTGCCTGCTTCGTAATCGTCGCAGTCGATAAAGATTTGTTTGCGGCCGAAGCTCAAAAAGCGAGCAACCCACGCAGCGACACAGTTCATCGGCTGAGGTTTGCATACTTGGATGATTTGGGCGTCAGATCGAACGGCTTGCCATGTTAGCTTGAGCGTTGCGAGAGCCACGATATAGAGCAGTTTGCCGGGGCTAAAATAAGTCTTGCCGCTATCTTGCTGCAAGATGTGCATCTGCCCCACATAACGTACTTGAATCCCTTCTTTTTCAAACTGTTTGGTTTTTAACGATTGGTAGTTTTGATGTATGGTGACAATCTCGACACTGTGTCCCGCTTGCACAAGCGCTTTAGCAAAAGGGAAAAATCGGCCGACACCGCCCGGCCGATCCAAGCTTTGCGTCATTAAAAATAAAACTTTCACAGGGTTATCAGCTGGCAGGCAGACTAACTTTGCGGAGCATAGAGCGGATTGCGGCAGGCGCTGTAGCCATCTTTCACAACCACACGATAGCTGTAGTCAGACGGCTCTTCGACGAGCTTGATATCGCTGCGGGCCGAACTAAATATCCAGCTAACCAACCCGCTGTAAGATCCCTTAAAGTTTTGCCCAAAATACTCTATCTCCACCGGAGATGGGTTAAAGCTACCATCGTCTTCAGCAGCATCATTTGGATCAACGACTTCATCCACAATAGTCGCCTCGATTCCAAACCACTCCAGTGTAGAGGCTACGATCTGACCCATTTCCGGATTGCTTGAACGATTAACAAGCTCAACGCTGATCGGGGTTCGACTGCTGCGATTCAGGCCCGATACATCATACAGGCGTGTTAACGTTTTACGCGCCTCATCTGGCACCAACAGCGAAACATTCGCACCTGACTCAGGAATCGTATGCCCCTGAATTTCCCCCCGAGTCAACGATAAATGTTGAATGCCATTTTCTTGGATTTGGGGAGCTAACGCGGCCAACTGCAACGCTTTGCCCAAGTCCATGTCAGTTTCAATCGTCTCTTGGAAAGACTCCCACATCGCTGGAGCCTGTGGCAAAAGATTAAGATCAACGCCCTTGCTCAGAATCGCGCTAATGATTTGCTGCTGGCGACGGCCGCGATCAAAGTCGCTCGTCGTGCGCCGTGAACGCGCATACCACAGCGCCATAAAGCCGTCCATCTGGTGCACGCCAGGGTTGAGCGTAAATTGCTCATAATTTTCTTCGACATTAATGTCAATTCCGGGCTCTTTTAGAATCCAGTCGGTTAATGTACAGCTATTAACGATTTCGATGCCACCTATCGAGTCAACTGCTCCTTCAAAACCGGAGAAGTCGATACGAGCATAGTAGTGAATCGGAATGCCAAAGTTGTACAAAATCGTATCTTTAAGCTGTTTGGCGCCTCCACCAGGGTAACCAACCTGATTTCCGCGGGCATAGGCGGTATTAATCCGGCCGTCTCGCCATCCAGGAATGTAAAGGTACAGGTCCCGAGGGATCGATAAAATAGAGGCGGTCGCTAGTTCACGGTTGATTGAAACGATCATCAACGAGTCTGTGCGTACAGTCTCAAGGCTACTCCCATCTGATGGGGTATCGTTCCCGATAAGCAAAATATTGGTGACACCACCTGGCATGTCAATCGATTCAACCGGTGTGGCAACCCCGATTGGTGGTGGATATTCCCCTTCGAATTCAGCTATTTCAACATCTGGGAGCGGCACACTGGTGGGTGTGTTTTGAGGCGTTGCTGACGGCCGGGGTGTGGCGGTCAGTGAAGCACCCGGAGGGGGTGTATTGGTTAAAGTCGGGATGGGGGTAAACGTGCCGTAAGGGGTGACAGTAGGATCAAGGGTTGGAATATCAACGGCCGGTTTTGCAGACTCACGCGCACCGCCTTGCAATCCTTGAGAAGGCAGTTGTGCCAATTCAACAGGGGCTTCTTCGGCCGTCAGACGAAGCCAGAACACGCCAGCAAAAATTGCCAGCGCAACGACGGTAACCGACCCAATTCTTAACAACCAATTCTTCATCGCAATATACTCATCTAGACATTTAAACTGCGTCTACAAGCGTTCTCCAAACTGAGACTCTGTACGGAGGAAAAAAATATACCCAACAATAAAAATTAAAAGCGACGTAACAAACGTTCGCAGCAAAAATGGGACATGCATCGAAACCGGACCATTGCTGCTTGTCGTACCCCACAACACAGTGCGGTACCCATCTACAATCGAAGCCATGGGATTAACCCAACGCATAATTTGAGCGGGGTCGATATTAAACGTAAACCCTGCAATTGCGGTTGTTGTTCCATACTGATCAAGCGAGTACATGATAGGGGTCAAGAAAAACAACGCCAGTAAAGCGACATCCAGAATCATGCCAACATCACGATAAAAGACGTTTATCGAACCTAAAAGTAACGCGAGGCCAACTGTCAGCAATACTTGGGTTAGCAAAATCAGCGGCACCCAAAGCGCATGAATCGTTAATGCTAGGCCTGATCCGTACAAAAAGATAATCAGGACAAAGAAGGCGATGCCGAAGTTAACTAGCTCTGAAACGATGGCAGAAAAAGGGAGTAACTCGCGAGGGAAATAAACTTTCTTGATTAAGACAGAATTACTGACAAATGAGACGGTTCCCAAACGCAGTGCCCCGTTAAAGAAGTTCCACGGTATAAGGCCCACCAAAACAAAAACAGAGTATTGCCGCACGTCGTTATTTGGGAAAGCAACTTTGAAAACAAAGCTGAAAACCAACATCATGAAGAGGGGTGTCAGCAGGCTCCAAAGCACGCCTAAAAGCGAATTACGATAACGAATCTTAATATCTCGCACAATTAAATTTTGCGTGAGGTAACTAAAACGACGCATTTCACCGAGACGGTTAAACAGATTTGATTGATGGTTTGCTTTTTTGATGACCAAGCTTTTTCCTAATCCTATCCCATTTCCAAATTGGCAGCCTAACAATAAGCCGCCAAAATAACCCATAAGATTATAAGCATCGATGGACATTCAACAAAAGAGTCTCACAGAACTGTGATCTCCTCTCGAGTTAGCAGATTAGAGAGTATGAAGTTGCAACTCACTTCTAAAAACAGTACGCTTCGCCCCATGCGTCTCATTTGTTTCAGTCCGCGATATTTCCCGGCCGTCGGCGGTGCCGAAAGCTATGTCATTGCGCTAGCTGAGCGCTTTGCGGCCGACGGTCACACCGTCACCGTTATCACCAGCGACGCACTCGATTTTCAGCTCTTTTGGCAGCCAGCAGCCAGACGAATCGACCTGCAAACAGCCCTGACTCAACACAACGGCGTCAATATCATCCGCCTGCCAATTCAACATCTGCCATTTGTTCCGCTTAGCTATCACGCTTGGCGCAGAGGGCTGTGGTGTCTGTCCCATTTGCCGTTTGTTCCAGCAACATCTATCGGCCGATTGGCTCGTCAAACACCACATATTCCCAGCTTGTGGGACTTAAACGACTTTCATGCTGACGCTATTTTCGGATTCAATATCTGCTATGAGCCATTTTTATGGGCGGCGAAAAAACTCGCCGATAAGTTAAGCGTGCCGTTTATCGCAGTCCCCTTTACCCACTTGGGCGCAGGCAATGCTCCGGCCGCAGATGCCCAAAGCGGCTTCTACACAATGCGCCATCAGGTTGCAGTCGTTAATCAAGCTGACGTGGCGCTGATGCAAACGCAGAGCGAAAAAGATTTTTACATCAGTAAAGGCGCATCAGCCGAACGCATTCACATCGCGAGTGCTGGAATCGATCCAGACGACTATGGCAATGGTGATGGGCAACGCTGGCGAAAAGCCCATCACATTCCGGCCGACCGACCGATTATTGCTTTTATCGGCACGCATGATATTGACAAAGGGACGACCCATCTGATAGAAGCGGCCGAACGTTTATGGGCAAACGGCGTTGAATTCGAACTGGTTTTGGCAGGTACGCATACGGCTGAATTTGAACAATATTTAACAACGATCTCGACTGAAACAAAGCAACGCATGCATCTACTCGGCCGCATCAGTGACAGTGACAAGCAAGATTTACTCGCTGCACTTGATCTATTTGTCATGGTATCCCGCATCGATTCATTTGGCATCGTTTTTCTTGAAGCCTGGCTGTACGGCAAGCCGGTTATCGGTAGTACAGCATGGGGGATGGCTGATGTGATCGATGAAAATCAAGATGGGCTCCTTGTCCCGTTTGGCGACACGCCAGCGTTGGCTCACGCGATTAAAACCCTATTGGCTGATCCTAAGCGATGCAAACAGATGGGGCAACACGGCCGGACAAAAACGCTAGCTCAGCATCCGTGGAATCAAAAACATGCAACGGTCAGCCAGATTCTGACTAAGCTTTTGGCAACAAAATCTGAGGCGGCTGCATGAAAATCCTGCACGTCGTCCACCAATACGCCCCCGACTTTGTCGGCGGCACAGAGCTGTACACAGCCACATTAGCGACCGAGCAGGTCAAACGCCAACATACGGTCAGCATTTTTGTTCCATCAACCCAATCGCCCGATTCAACCGGCAATCTCAGTAAAAGTACGGAAGATGGGATTGACGTTTATCGTGCATTACTCGGGCCACGCTCAGCCAATCGAGTATTTGCCGATACGATTTTCGGTTCAAGCCAAATTATGGCAGCATTTGAGCAGGTGCTGGCTGACGTTAAGCCGGATATCGTTCATATTCAGCATTTGATGGGAGTCCCGGCCGCAGTTGCTACTGTTGTAACGCAGGCAAACATCCCCTATGTGGTCACTTTGCACGACTATTGGTACGGTTGCGCGAACGCTCAACTGCTCACAAATTATGATCAAACGATCTGTGCGGGGCCCAATGCGATGTATACCAACTGCGGCCGTTGCGCTTTTGCCCGGGCGGGTCGGCCAGTGTTGGCTCGCTGGATGTCTCCCACGCTCGCGCCACTCATGGCTCACCGGCAGCACAAGCTACGAACCGTTTTGGCCAATGCAAAATCAGTGATCCCCCCAACTCGCTTTGTCCAAACCACTTATCAACAGATGGGCTTTAATACATCGAGCTTTGTGCACATTCCGCATGGGATCGAGCTACCCATTAATTTAGTAAGCCACGCAAAAGAATCGGCCGAAAAGCACCGTGCGGAGCTTTCAGCTAGACTAGTTGTGACTTATGTCGGCGGAATATCCCCTCAAAAAGGTCTAACCACGCTGATTCAAGCCTTTAATCAGCTGCCAGAAGATGCAACATTAACCATTTATGGTGATCTTGAAAAATTCCCCGATTATGTGTCTCAACTTCGTCAGCTTATCTCTCATGCAGGCATCAGTTTGGCCGGACGCTTGCCTCACGCTCAGATTTGGGAAACGCTGGCCACGGCTGATTTTGTGGCGATTCCTACGCATTGGTATGAAACGTATTCCCTGATCATCGATGAGGCCTTTGCGGTAAACACCCCAATACTCGCTTCAAATATAGGTGCTGTTGCAGAAAGAATCCGCCACGATATCGATGGTCTACTCATTCCAAAAGAAGATGTTGAGGCTTGGCGAAAAACGCTCCAGTCAGTCTATGATGATCAAGAAATCAAAAGCCGTTTACAGGCAAACATCCGGCCGACTTTCGCCTTAAGCACTCATGTTGATCAGGTTTTAGATCTTTACTGAAACCAACATAGCCAGCCGGCCGGGCAAAAACAGCTAATCGCGATTCACAAAGGGTGCAACCAATCTGAAATAGAATGTGTACGCAACCTCTTGATCGACGATATATATCGAGTCGGGGATTCTATTTAGAGGGTCATGAAAAACATACTGATATTCAACATACCCTTGATACATAAAGTCGCCAGGTTTTGAATCACTAAAACGAATGCATGCGCCGATGTCGCCTGCGGCCGGGCAGCTCAACACCCGTCCACCTTTTGAGTGCAAAATAATGCGTACTAATTCTTGCTTAGTCCACTGATACTCGCCTATTTCGCTGGTGGTCCAGCCAGAATCGTAATCGTTTAGTCGGGTCACACAGTTACTTTGCCCGCCCATCAGGGCTTGCCAATTCAAACAGCTGGAGGAGATCAGATCCGCAAATCGGCCGTTTGTATCTAAGCCAAGATCGATAGTGATTGGAGACGTGATCAAATTCGATCCAAGCAAATCACCCGTTTCAAGATTAATAGGGACGACTGCAGACAAAATATTAGTCTTTTGCAAAACGGTCCCCCAGATTATGTCGGAGTCTTGATCACATCCGGCCGTATCTGGGTTGTTTGAACAAAAGCTCGTCGTTAAATAGGGGGTGCCATCGACGCTTAACCCCACGGTCATATCTACATCAACTTGAAAGGGGCTGACCATTAATTCATTGGCTTCGAAATCTGCTACATCTGTTGTCAAGTCTTGAATTGAGTCTGAATATTGAGCGTGTAAAAATAATTCAGGATTAGGCAACTCTCCCCCAACCCACTTTTTAATCACTTCAATTGAATACTCATCGTCGTTATTAAAATAATTGGGGTCGAAATTCTCATTGTCGACGACCCCATATCCAGCAAGTTCAAGGTCTTGATATGTACCCGGAACTCGGCCGTCAATAGTGACAACTTTTTCCCAATAGCCACTATCAGCTGGAATGGTGTATTTAGTGCATTCAACGCTTGTATCGATAGACCCGACAAAGCTAATGCCGCAACTCCACCCATTATGGGAAACGATCCCGGCCGGTAAAACTTCCAAACCAGTTGGATATGTAACCAATACCTGCATGTTTTTAGAAGGACTATACCCTTTATTTTTGACGCTTGTTTCAAGCCTAATTGTGTCCGAAAGCTCAACTTTCGCGGGTGAATTAGTCGGTTTGGTAATATTAATTTCTATCGCCATGTCGCTCTGAATAGGTGTCGGCGATGGCGTGGGTGTCATCGAAGCGGTTGGAGACGGTGTAGGAGTGGGTGATACAAAGGTGGTAGGGGAAGGTGTCGGTGTCATCGAAGCGGTTGGAGACGGCGTGGGTGTCGGTGACATATAAGCAGTCGGTGAGGGGGTTGGTGAAGCATAGACAGTTGGAGACGGCGTAGGTGTCACCGGCACGGCCGTAGGAGATGGGGAGGGTGTCGGTGTGACATAAGTGGTTGGTCGGTAGCAGGTAACTAATTTAAAAACAACGCTATTATAATTCTCGTAAGCATGCCGAATTTCTAATTGATAATAGCCCTCATCAACAGATGTGCTAAATTGACCGGCCGGGAACCAATAGTTTTCTTTACTTAAATTTTCTTTATCAGAATATGTACCTATTTGATTCGCTGTGCTGGCATCTGATTCTGTGAAATAAATATCAAAGGATTCCTGTGTTTGCCTCTGGCTACAGTATGGATGAGGCTCATTTGGAGTATTTCCGCCGGGAGTACAGCCTAATTCTGGATGTCCCTCCATCGCCCAGCCCGTTACCATCATTTCTCCTTCTGCAGGCGCAACGACACTATAGGTCTTGTTTATATCCCCTTTGGCTTTGTCTTGATATACACCGCCAATTTGAGAATATCCGGCCGGACAGTAAGCGGAAGGTTCTGTGTAGCTTTGTTGAATTAAAGCATTAATAGATTGATCAAATACAAACGAAGTGTCTGATGGGCGATTATCGGTTGTATGGTTTAACGTTTCTACTAAAGCTGACCCTTCGAATTCATCGGCCGATACACTACCGGAAACCAAAAAAGCGAGTCCGATTAAGAACCATGAAACTAAGAAAAGGCTGTATGACCTGTAACTTGACCTAAGGAATAGTGAGTGCATAGTTTTACCCCATTGAGGTGATTGACAGGTTTTATAATTTAATAATTTAATACATAGAGGACAATGTAACCTTTAAAAAGGTTCGTCTTAGATTTCATCCCGCTGCAAAAGTCTCTACCACCCTGTTATTCACATCACAAACCTAATTCTAGTCGCAGTCTCTTGCATTTAAATTGTCATTTTTACTTGCCAGTAAGGGACTTTTGTCCTATCTATCTGCTCATTCAGTAGATCAATTGGGACTGAGTCAGATGTTTTGCTGGGCCCAAATCACGACGGTGAAAGGCTCTTTTCTTGGTGAGGTTTGACCGGCCGCCCTTAGTTTGTGATCTGGTTGAGCAACGCCTCAACTTGATCAACCGACTTTTCCCAAGAAAGCTCATTCTGAACAAATCGATAGCCAGCTTCCCCCATCTTTTTCCCCAACGGCCGGTCATCTATCAGCGTCTGAATCACTTTGGCTAGCTCAGCTGTGTTCCCTGATTCAACCAAAAAGCCGTTTTCGCCTGACTTAATCACAAAGTCCTTCACCCCCCACACATTGGCCCCGATCACCGGCTTTAAAGACCATCGCTTCAGCAAAAGCAATTCCAAACGACTCAACGGCAGACGGCATACAAAAAACATCGGCCGCGGCCAGTAAATCTTTCCGTTCATTGTTAGACACGCGCCCCCGCAAAATCATCTGCTGATTTTCAGCCGCGGGGATCGTCGTCAGGTGGGTTTCAAAGTCAGATCGTGGCGAACCGGCCAGAACCAGTTTCGCCTTTGAGCCATTGCGCCAAAGCTGTCGCATCGCTTCAATCGTTTGAATCGTCCCTTTATCTCGGGTTAAGGCAGACAAAACCACAACTAAAAAGGTATCTGCATCAACATCGTGTTCAACTCGCCAACGATCTCCATCTCCCCCTTTTAGTTCTTCAACGTTCGGTGCAGATGGGGCCAAAGCCATCTTTTCTTTAGCCATGCCATGGCCAGCGTAGTAGGCCTGTTCGGCCGGATTAATCGCCAATAGGCCGTCGGCAGAAAGCACAATTTGTTGCTGCTGAGGCAGTGTATAAAAGCGGCTAATCGGTTCGCTTGCCGGGCGAGCCCCGCCGCCTAAATGCGTGAGTGGCACAATCACAAACGGAATATGTTTACGCTGTGCAAACTGCTGCCCTACCTGCAAAATCCCCTCTAGGGTAATCGTTGTGCCAACCACCACATCAAACTGTTCTTGGGTTGTTTCGAGCCAATCACTCATGACAGGCACATGCGGAAAGTAGCTGGTCATCTTTTTAGACAAACTTGTGTGGGGAAACAGCTTGGCAATTTGACTGGTTAGTAAACGGCCGGCCGGAAATGAGTAGTGGGGTAATGGGAGATGGCGCACCGGAAAGCGCAAAATCTTAACCCCATCATGCTCATCGGCCAAGTTGGCAAATCGATCACGATCGCGATTCCAGAACAGTTCAAAATCCTTTGCATCGGTTGTGAGAACGGTAACCGTATGCCCACGTTCCACCAGCATCCGGTGGATGGTGCCCATGTGGGTTTCAGTCCCGCCGACGGCCGGATAGTAGCGATGAATGATCGAAAGAATTTTCATTTTAGCGTGAGAAAACGAACGGAATCCTAAATCAAAAAGAGCGGTGTCATCTGTAAGATGACACCGCTCTAATACTATCTACATATCACGAAGCGACCAAAAGTCTATTCCCAATTACCTGTATCAACCCGGAACTTCACCCAGTCCGAAGCAGCTAAATCTTCGTTCCAGTCCGGTTCACCAAACACCAACACACCAATCTTCAAGTTATAGCGTGTGTCATCTGCCAGATGCAGTTCTTCATTTGGAATGAACAGCTTCGCTTCCCAGCTTTCATCATCTGAGTCCGGTGTAAACGTCAGCCAAGTCGCGACATTGCCCTGAGGCGTTGCATAGCTCTCGTTAAAGTCTTTCAACGGAGGTTCGCTGCTCGTATCTTGGAAGAAATAAACAACCACTTGGGTTTCAAGCCCAGCACGATCTTGAACATCTAGATCCATCACGATACCAATCCCGTCGATACCGCGCGAAACCACGTCAGTTACCACTTCAACATTGGCAACCTGAGCCGAACCATTGCCGGCCTTGTTATTCGACTGGCCGGTTACTTCAACAAAGAAGTCAACCGAATCGATTGTATTGAGCACATCGCCAGATTCGCTTAACGCTGAAACGGTATATTTCAAATCATGTTCACCGTTTGGCAGATTGAAGTCATCATAGGCGATAAATTGTTCAACCATCGGTAAGAATGGCTCGTCTCTTTTCACTCTCCAGTCTTCTTCGAGTGTGACGAGCTCTTCACCAGATTCAGTTTCAAACACCACCTGAACCGTCCCTGTTTCATTGATGTAGTCATTCGGTTCGAGTACAGCCAAGCTTGTTTTAACCACCATGCCGATCTGGTTGTCTTGCTCAACATTGTGGATTTCAAACGCATAGAAGATTTCGATTGGGACATCGCCGCTAGAAGCGCCAGATTTTGAGTTTCCGGGTGAGGCGACAGGCGTGCTGCCTTCGGCCAGTTGCTCCATGTCAACCCGGCCGAAGCCGAACGCAAGATCAAATCCTCTTGGCCCCAAGTCAATTGAGGTGCCGATAAGATAGTTACGCAGATCGGTGACATTTAAATCAGGATTGGCTTGTAAAACAAGCGCGGCCGCACCGGCGACATGTGGGGCTGACGCTGACGTCCCAAAAAACGGGCCCTGATACACAGTGCTACTTACACCGGCCGGGCCTGAAATCTCAGGCTTGTCACGCTCATCCAGCGTCGGTCCTTGCGAGCTATAAGGCTCAAGCGCGTCGTCACTCCAATAAGTCGCACCTACAGTTAAGGCATCAGGGCTGTCACCAGGGGCGGTTATGCTGTACTCAGGCATCGAATATTTGAATTCGGCCGCATAGCCGATCAAATTAATCATCGTCCCTTCTGCTCCACCGTCTGCCTCAATCGCAACATAATAAACTTGATCGTCCGTCCATACGTCAACTACTTCTGACGGGTAACTACCCCGTTTCCCGTCTTGCAGCTCACGGCTCGATTCAACGATATCAAGGTCATCCCCAGCAGCGTTATCTTCAAGCACATACAGGTCGAAGTCATTTTTAGCCCGTCCCCAATTGTCATCCCACGACATACCAACTGAGATCGATGGGGTTCCTTCAAGCGGCCGGATAGGGAAAAATTCTTCCCCATTTGGAAATTCGTGTAACCCATTGCCATCTGTGTCGGTAAAAGGCATGTACAGATGGGCTTCTGCAAAGTTACCGGACGAGTTGGCCCATAAGATGCCTGCATCAGACGCTTCGGTCACCAGCTCGCTCCACGGTGTCGAGTTATTGGCAGGTACAGAAATGTTTCCGGCCGAATAGTTGATGATGTCGACATCTTCTTCAATCATCCATTCAACCGCTTCAACCAACTCTAAGCCAGATTGGGCTTGTGCAATATATAGGATCGCGTCGGGTGCCATCTCATGCACAATTTCGGCACAGGCGGTTCCGTGTCCACCTGTTTCATCATTCAAATAATCTGTATCTTGCCCCGGCATGACGATGAGTTGGCGACCTTCAGGCAAACGGCCGACCCCTTGCAGATTTTGATAGGCAAAAAAGCCACCCGGATCGATAATGCCAACTTTAATGCCCTCACCTGTAATGCCAGCTTCATGCGCAGCAACGGCCGAAGTCGTCTCTGGCCCTTCACCGTCTAAAATGTCATTCTGGCTGATGATTGAGCTTGTGACCGACACACGCGGCACCTTGACCCGGGCCACATTGGGTAGACGGGTAATCGCAATCAGCTGAGCCATCGCATCTTCAGAATTTTCAGCATCTTTCAGCAACTGCAAAGGGACCCCGATTTCAATCTCAAAGTCACCCGTGCGCAATACATTGACTCCCAAGCCTTCAGCACCAGACTCAGCACGCTCGCTGGTCATCGTATCGAGTACCAGAACCATACGAAGCTCATCGTCATTTGTAATCAAACGGCGACGACGGGCTAAATCCTCAGCCCCTGCCCAGCCATCAGTCTCATAGGCCAACACAAAGTCGATGTAGCTTGCATCTAGCCCCAGTGAGGCTGAAATGCCAGTCTCATCGAGGAAGGTCTGCATCCCTAGAATCCCTTCTTCTTCATAAAGAACCAACATCTGCTCATAAACTTTGGTTAAGTTTTCCCGATCACCTAGATCAAGATTGGCAAGCAGTTCAGATAGTTCTGGGTACTTTTCAAGTAGCTCATCCAAGGTGGAAGCTGACTCAAATACGGAACCAAGCTTCGCTTCTGACTCGCTTAAGTCACCCACGATTTCCGGCTGTGGATTGTCTTCGCTCGTCCGGCCACCGCCGATAGCATCAACATCTTCCCCAACAATCGGCCCGTTGCTGTCATTATTTGGGTCAATCTCTCCGGTTGGCTCTTGAAAATCATCACCCGACACCTCAGTATCAGGATCAGGGTTCTGCGGCTCATCACTGCCGCCACAGCTTGCCAATGCGAGCAACAAGCCACACATAAGCAATAGTTTCAAAATCGATCTAAAATATTTTTGATTCATTTTCCCTCCGGCTAATCTAGCCTCGGTAAAAGACCCTAGCGGTCTGGATTTCTATTAATAAATGTATCTCGTTAGTTTTGAGACCATACGGCTTAAATTTCATCTTTGCGTCTTTGTGCGACGTACGTTAACCCGATAAACAGCGTCGCAAATGCAAATAAAATCCCCCAGCGGGACAAAAGATTTTGCGGCGTGTGTGCATAGTTCAAATTAAATTCATAATCAGCGTCAATCGCCAGCTGTCCATCTTCACAATATGGGCTGTCGGCGGCTGGCAATGCCTGCATCAGTTCGTTGCTTGATTCCAAGCAGCCACCACCCCGGTCCCGCAATCCTTCTAAATCAGCCGTGGTGCCCAACGCTTCAAGCGTCCAGCGGGTTGTGGTTCCCCAAGACACAAATTCGCCAACGGCCGGGAGCGAAAAAATCGCACCAGAAAACATAATCTGCAAAAAGACGATCACCAGAATAGCGTAAATCACTGTCCCAGAATTACGGACCACCGATGAGATAAACAATCCTAAACACAAGCTTGCCAATGTTGCTAATGCCAGCGTGATGTACATTTCGAGAAAGGCGGGCATAAAAACCCCGGCCGATGGGTAGTCGACTTTAATCGCCAAAACAACGAGCAGCAGCAAACATTGGAATAGGGCAAAAGCGAATAGCACAACCAATTTTGAAGACAGATATGGAAATATCTTGAGGTTGACCAAACGCTCTCGCCGATAAATGGCCGCCTCTTTGACAATCTCGTAAGCACCTGCAAACAGCCCCAAAAGCCCGGCCGCCAGCGACAGCATGAAGATGATTCTCTCTGCGTCACCAGCCACTTGGTACACATGCTGATAGCCCGCTTCCGTATCATTCGGGTCGCCGGTCAACCACTGGTCACCGATGCTGTCTTGGATCAGCTCACGAATGACTTCGGGATTTTCACCGATTAGATCGTGCTGGTTGGCCATAAGCAGGAGCAATAGGCCGATAATCGGCATCACGGCCAATAGAATGATGAGACTCAATCGATCTCGCCGGATAAG
>JBGCDP010000001.1:0-27157 GCA_045105475.1 Anaerolineae bacterium | reverse complement strand
TGAGTCGCCACATCGACAATCGTTTGATGAGCTAGATACTTTTCCATGACGGCCGACATCTTGTGGGGAAAGTGAATACACAGATACTGGCGTAACACGTCTGTGTCTGTGGCATCGGCCGGTGGCGGGTCATAGTTCCCGATCTGCGTCCCTCGGTCCCCGCGACAAATCGCAGTTGTCTCTTGACGTAGCTCTTCAATTTCGGCCGAGCTTAATGCGTTTTCAATGATTAGATAACCGTTTTCCGCATAAAACTCAGCATGGTCGGCCGTGATTTCTGGATAGATGTGGGGTGACATGAGACAGTTTCTCCTAAATTTAATCAGCTTGCACTTGATACATTTCATCCCTATTTTGACACATCATCATATTCTGGCGAGTTAAAATTTTAGGGTGTACAGTAAACTCCTAAACTTTGGAAAGGTAAAAAATGAAAAAAGAAAATTCTAAATTTAATAAAGCAGTTCTGATCTGCAGTTTCTCCATCTTGGCTTTGATTATGGCAGCATGTAGTGCTGAGTCACAAGATAATGTAGCGGATTTCTTTAGTGGGTGTAACACAGGTGACTTAACTGATGAGTACCCTCAATCGGCCGCTATCGATTGCCTGATCAATTTACCAAATGGGCTAACCATCGCAGATGAAGGACAAAGTACTGTTGGTGTTCAGTTTACGCCTGACGGAAGCGAGCTTTATACCCTATCATCCGGTCTGCAAAAATGGGATGTTGAAACATGGGAAGAGATCGATATCTGTGGGACTGATGATTACGAGCTTTGCCATGGCCCATCATACGAACGGCTCTATTTTAGTCGTGAGAGCGGCGTGATAGGCGTGCAATACAGTGGAAACACCTATGCTGGCACAACCAATCAAGGTGAACCATTGTTTCAGACAAGTTTTGAATACAAGCAGGGTGCTCCGCAACGTACCGACTATATCGAGGGCTGGAACAGTTTTATCTTTTATGATGATTCACAAATTCGCTACTTTGACAGCCGTACAGGGGAGTTAATGAATGAGCAAGATGAGTCATTTGGTATTCAGCTGATGGAAGGAGGGCGAGATTACTATGCGACTGCACTCGGCGATAGCAGAATTATAGTTTTACCGACAAGTGAAGAATTTAGCGGTGCTTTGCTAGAAGGGCATGAAGCGTTTATGTCTACCATGAAATTTAGTGATGACAATACACGTCTTGTTTCAGTTGATGCAGATGGCGTTCTGATTATCTGGGACATCGAATCTGGAGCTAAACTGCAGCAGATGACCCTAGATGTTGGCAATATCGAATGGGCACCCGGTATTGTCGCTGAGGTAGATCTTGACCTTTCGGCCGACAATGAACTGTTAATCGTCAACCGTGACGGCCGATATTTAACCTTTATCTCGACAGCAACGGGAGAAATCATCGCAGAAACAAAAATGTCTAGAACAATCTTCGATCTTGATATCTCACCAGATCGTTCAAAGCTGGCTATCGGCTATTCGAGCAAGCAGGTGACAAATAAAGAAAAGCTTAATCCAAATGACCGCAGTGTGACCGCTATCAAAGTAGATGTAACCAACACATCACGTGGCCCAGCGGTGATTCTCGATATTTCAGGCGTTAATCCATAGACTCAAATAAGCCTACAAAATTCCTGGGAGGGAGCCTGCTTTAAATGTCTGTAGGTCTTAATCGCGAAGCACTGTGACTAAAATTTGATTGGATCGGTTGGCATCAGTTGATAATTGAGAGTTTGTTTTTGATATCGTTAAAGCGGATGATAAATATCAATTAATGAGTAGAAAAAAGTGCTTTAATGAGTAAAATTGTAACCCATCAGAATGGATGAATCTATTTAGGCAAGAGGGTCATGTGACCCTACTGTAGGCCATTGTATTATGGTTTTGATGTGCTATTATCGACTCGGTTCATTCAGGGATAGCCTGATTTTTTCAAGATGATGTTACTAGGTTTTGTAGGGTATAGGTTGATGAAAAGCACTTATACTCAGCCTCGTTCATGTTTGACACATTTTTTGGGTTAGTTAGGAAATAAACAAATGGAATTACTTTTAATGCGTCATGCAAAATCTGACTGGGGACAAGGGGGATCTGACTTTGATCGTCCTTTGAATGAGCGTGGCGAAGAGTCGGCCGAAAAAATGGGACGTCTGCTACGAACGGAAGGAGTCTTGCCTACCAAGATCCTATGTTCAACAGCAGCCAGAGCACGCGGAACTGCAGAAGGTCTAATTGATGAAGCTGAATATGAAGGTGAAGTTTTTTACTCTGACCAGCTATATTTGTGCGATATTTCTGATTTTATGATGGTGATCAAAAAGTATGGGGATGAGCATGAGCGCCTGATGGTGATTGCGCATAATCCCGGAACGGAAGCTTTGATCTATCACCTAACGGGTGAGGACAAACGGGTCACGACGGCGAATATCGCTCAGATTGAACTGCCTTCGGTGACAGCTTGGAAAGATGTCGATATTACAACCAAGGGGACGCTCAAAGCATTTTGGCGGCCGCGTGATCCGCAATTTTAACCGATGCTAGGTTGAGACAAGACCCGCTAACTATTTCTATATCTTATGGCAATACTTGTAGTTGAAGATGACGATACGCTACGTGAGACCATTGAATACAACTTGACGACCCAAGGGTATGAAGTTGTTTCTGTTGCAGACGGCGGCCGAGCCTTAGAAGAAGCTCGAGCGAACAAGCCAGAACTAATTTTGCTGGATGTCATGCTGCCGGTGTTCGATGGATTTGAAGTTTGCCGAATATTGAGACAAGAAATGTCGGTTCCGATATTGATGCTTACGGCTAAAACTGGAGAAATTGATCGGGTTGTAGGCTTAGAGATGGGAGCGGATGACTACATTACCAAACCTTTTTCGATGCGGGAGCTGATGGCACGGGTACGAGCAATGTTGCGCCGGGTACGTCTTATTCGGGAAGAAATTGAGTCTGAGCAACCGGCAAAAAGCGAGTCGAAATCATCAAGCGCGAAGAGTGCTGGGGAATCGTCAAATATTCAATTTGGTAATTTGGTGATCGACACTGAGCGGCATGAGGTCCGGGTAGCGGATGAAGCATTGCATTTAAAGCCAAAAGAGTTTGAACTGCTTGAATTCTTAGTTCGCCATAAAGGGATTGCACTGTCGCGCGAACTGATTCTTGAACGGGTATGGGGCTGGTCTTACGATGGGAATAGCCGGACGGTTGACGTCCATGTTCGATGGCTCAGAGAGAAGGTCGAACCCGATTCGACCAATCCAGTCCGAATAATTACCGTTCGTGGCATTGGTTATCGCTTTGATGGATAAGTTTTAAGAGAATAAAACCTTTGAATACAACTAGGCTTTTTTTTAGACGAATGGCGGCAACACAATCAATTGTAGTCGCTATAGCCGTTCTAATCGTTTCATTGCTTTTGAATCAGCCCGGCTGCCGTGAGTCGGGCAACTGTGCACCGTCTATTATTTTGTGGGTGTTGCTATTTGCAATCCCAATTGTTGTGGCGATTGCATGGGGATGGGGCCGCTGGTATCACACCAAGACTTTGGCGGTAACGACGCAACTAGAGCGAGACTACAATCAGCAAGTGTCAATGGTTGATTTCCAAAATAAACGCATGGTGACGGTCATGCATCATTTGGCTGATGGGGTGTTGCTTTTAAACAATCGTGGGGAGATTCGCTTAATTAACCAAGCGGCCTGTCGGATTTTTAATACAACGGAGCCAGAAGCACTCGGCCGACGTTTTTCTGAAGTAGCATGGAACCATCAGCTAATTGCCCTTTGGCAAGCGTGCCGTGACTCGAATCAGGAAGCCCGACGAACGGTTGAGCTTGATCGGCAGAATCTTTTCTTGGAAGTGATTGTGTCGCCAGTCGAGCAGGCTCAGAACGGTGGTGGCGGCCGCTATTTGGTCGTTTTGCAAGATTTAACCCGCATTCATCGGCTTGAGTCGATTCGACGTGACTTTATCAGCAACGTTTCCCATGAGCTGCTGACACCCATTGCGTCGGTTAAAGCGGTGGTTGAAACCTTAGAAGATGGGGCTTTGGATGATAAAGAAGCTGCAATTCGTTTTTTGGGGCGTGCGGCCGATGAAGTCGATGCGATGACTCAGTTGGTCAATGAACTGTTGACCCTGACGCGAATCGAGTCAGGCGTGACTGAATTCACATTTGTAGCGGTACCTGTCTCTGACCTGCTGCTGCGGCCGGTTGAGCGTTTTGCTGAGCAAGCTAGCCGCAAAGAAATTGAGCTTGTGATCGATATGGCACCCGACTTGCCTCAGGTCTTAGCTGACGCTGAGCAGATATGGCAGGTGATACGAAACTTGCTGCATAATGCGATAAAGCATACCCCTCAGGGTGGGGTTGTGCGCCTATCTGCTTCACAGAGAGATGACATGCTTGAGATCGCAATTAACGATACTGGAGCTGGCATTCATCCTGATGATCTACCCCGCATTTTTGAGAGGTTTTATAAAGCGGATCGTGCTCGTAATCGAGGCGCGGTCAGTGGAACCGGTTTGGGGCTGGCGATTGCCAAGCATATTGTTTTGGCACATAAAGGGAGTATTTGGGTAACGAGCAAGCTGAAAAAGGGAAGTACGTTTTATTTTTCGTTACCGATTAACTAACCTATCTGATTTGCCAATCGACTAACTTACAACATTCTTGAGTGGTTGCCCGGTTTTAAAACGCTCGAGGTTTTCAGCAAAGAAATTGCCAAAAATAAGCGGCCAATCTTTGACATGATCTGAGGTATGTGGGGTGATGAGGACGTTATTCATTTTCCAAAGCGGACTGTCGGCCGGGAGTGGTTCAGGATCAAATACATCCAAATAGGCTGTGCCGATATGGCCTGAGTTCAAAGCATCGATTAAAGCTTGTTGATCGATGACGCCTCCACGAGATGTGTTAATGAGCATTGAGCCTTGCTTCATTGCGCTAAGCATGTCTGCATTTATAAGATGATGGGTTTCATCGTTAAGTCTCAGATGGAGTGAGACAACGTCGGCACGGCCGATTACGTCTTTGAGCTTGTCTGGGGTAATTAATTCGTCAACGGCCAGATGCGGCGTGTTGCTGCGGCGCACACCGATGACGTGCATGCCTAACGCCTTTGCATTGTGCGCCACCCATTGGCCGATGTGGCCTAATCCGACAATGAGCAGCGTTTGACCGACCAGCGGCCGGAATTGGGCCGTTTGCCAAACCTTAGCCCGCTGTTGGTCCCGAAAGGTGAAGGTGTTGTTGTTGAGCGTTATCATCGCACCGGTAACCGTTTCAGCTAAAAAGCGAGCCAGTACCCCGCCGCAGTTTGTAACCTGAATTTTGCCTGTATCCCAACGGCCGATGTGCTCATAGCCAGAGCCACCAACTTGAACCCAGCGTACCGATTTGCACGACATAATTGGTGGGTGAAAGTGTGAGGGGAAGCTTTTTTGTTTGATCGTAAAGACCGCTTCAGGCTGATGCCGGGCCAGATCTTCGACTAGTTCTCCCGGTTTGTCTGTAAAAAACAGCTCATCATCTGGAAAACGGCTGAGCAGTAGGTCTCGAAAATCTTCAGGTTCTGTATGTGCGATTAGTACTTTCATGATTGAGTTAGGGTTATAGATGAATGGCCCATTTAGCAAGACTGGGCAAACGCCCGAATGTTGGACCTGCTTGTCTGCGGAATGATATCCTGAAAAACCCCTGCAGCCACCTTCGATTATTCGTCAATTTCGGCCGAACCTAGCCAATAAATCGATCTTATTTAGAATGTTTGCGAACTTTTTTTAAAAAAGATTCTCACAACTAATAAATTTAGCCTGTACAAATCGCCTAGTTTGCTCCCTAATCACTATGGTGAAATAGGTATATTTTGTACAGTGCATACATAGGTGTACAAACAGCGCAATGCTAAACTACTGCACACTTCACGTTAGACTCACGTGAGAAATACCATAACAAAAGGGTTGGTAGCCGCCAATGTCCCAAGATTATAAAAACGGAACTGTAGAAGAAAGCAAAGTTATTTTTATGCCTTCCGGCCGCCGTGAAGAAATTCTGGCCGGTACCTCGCTGCTTGATGCCGCCCGAAATATGGGTGTTGAGATCGAGAGTATCTGCGGTGGGAAACTGACCTGTGGTAAGTGCATGGTACGGGTTGAAGATGGAGTCTTTCAAAAACACGAGATTACATCTAGCCAAAACAACGTGACACCGCCCAGTGATAAAGAGCGTGAGTTGCTTGAGCGCATGGGAAACAGTGAGTATCGTTTGTCGTGCCAATGTTTTGTTCAAGGGGACGTGTTGGCGTTTGTCCCTGAGGAGGCACGGGCACAGAAACAGGTGATTCGCAAAGCGGCATCTGACAAACAGATCGACATTAATCCGGCCGTGCGTAAAGTTTATGTCGAAGTAGACACGGCCGAACTTGGGGAGCATCGGGGAGATTGGGGCCGCTTACAAGATGCCCTTGCAGCTCAGTGGCAACTAGAAAACTTATCGATCGATTGGCTCGTATTACGCCGTTTGCAATCTGTTTTACGCCAAGAAAGCTGGAAAGTCACCGTCACCATTTGGCAAGATAGGGAAGTGATCGACGTACAGCCTGGCTATGTTGAAGGGACGTATGGATTGGCGGTAGACATCGGCTCAACGACGATTGCTGGATACTTGTGTGACCTACGTACAGGCGAAGTGCTTGCAACTGAATCTCAGATGAATCCGCAAATTACCTATGGGGAAGACCTCATGAGTCGGGTGTCGTTTGCGATGACTGACAAAGAGGGGACGAGCAAAATGCACAAAGCGGTGCTCAAGGCGTTGAACTCAATCGCCTCACGCATCGCGGCTCAAATCGATCTAAAAGCGAAAGACATTCACGAGGCGGTTTTTGTGGGGAATACCACAATGACCCATTTGCTGCTCGGCATCAATCCGATTGAGCTAGGCGGGGCACCGTTTGCTCTGGCGACTCGTGACGGCATGGACATCAAAGCGCGTGAGCTGGGTGTTCGTTTGCATGAAGGGGCTTGGGTTCATATTTTGCCATCTGAAGCGGGGCATGTGGGTGGTGACAATGTGTCAGCCCTCATCTCTGAAGAGCCATACAACCAGCTTAAAGAACAAATTTTAATGGTAGATATCGGCACGAACGCTGAGATCACGCTTGGAAACGAGACGGTGATGTACAGCGCGTCGAGCCCGACCGGACCAGCGTTTGAAGGGGCGCAGATCGCCTATGGTATGCGGGCAGCTCCTGGCGCAATCGAGCGAGTACGGATCGACCCTGAAACAAAGGTCGGCCGTTTCCGAGTGATTGGGGAAGAGCGTTGGTCAGAGGAATGGCAGCTGGGCGACGATGTGCCGGATTTTGAACGGCCGGGTCAGCTTGCTGCAGGGATTTGCGGATCGGGCATTATCGAAGTGGTTGCCGAAATGTTTTTAGCTGAAATTATTTTGCCAGATGGGAAGTTTAATCCCGCTTTGGCTGACCATGAACGGATTGCGTTTGACGGCCGGTCAGGCAAGTACATGCTGTGTACGGCTGCCGAAACACGGACGGGTGAACCGATCTATGTGACTCAGGATGATGTGAGGGCGATTCAGTTGGCGAAAGCGGCGCTTTACGCTGGCTGTAAATTGCTAATGAATCGAGCCGGTCTGAAATCGGTTGACCGTATTGTTCTGGCAGGGGCGTTTGGCAGTTTTATCGACACAAAATATGCGATGCTGTTGGGGCTCATTCCTGACTGTGAGCTAGACAAAGTGAATGCGGCCGGAAATGCGGCCGGTGATGGGGCGCGGGTGGCGTTGCTGAATAAAGCAAAACGACTCGAAGCCCAACGAATTGCGGAATGGGTCACCTATGTGGAAACGGCCGTTGACCCATCTTTCCAAGATGAGTTTGTGGGGGCGATTGCGTTCCCACATGCAACTGACGCTTACCCTCATTTAGAAGGTATCTTGCCAGCTCATTTGGCCCCGTCAAAAGAAAAGGCTGCGGCCGATGATGGTGGCGGCCGACGCAGACGGCGTAGAAGAAAATAGCTTTTAGACCAGACTGGTCTTTTGTAAATCGAAAATCAAAATAGAGGTAAACCAAAATGTCTGATGAAGAATTAGAAGACGACGACGAAATTGTACTTTCGGAAATGGATGATCAAGAAATCATCGAACTGATGTTTGAAGATCTTTATGATGGATATGCGGAAGAAATCGAAGAAGAAACCAATGAGCTTTTGAGCCGGGGTTGGACTCCATACGATACATTGACCAGTGGGTTGGTTGCAGGTATGGAGATCGTCGGCCGTGACTTTCGAGACGGCATCCTGTTTGTGCCTGAAGTCTTGATGGCTGCGAAAGCGATGAAAGCCGGTATGGCGATTTTACGCCCACTGCTCGCTGAAACTGGCGCAGCTAAAGTTGGCACCATGGTGATTGGCACTGTGAAAGGTGACATCCATGACATTGGTAAAAATCTCGTTTCTATGATGATGGAAGGTGCTGGATTCGAAGTGATCGATTTGGGCATTAACAACTCAGCGGAAGAGTATTTGGCTGCAATTGAAGAGCACAATCCTGAAATTTTGGGCATGTCAGCTCTGTTAACGACTACTATGCCATACATGCGAGTCGTGATCGATGCTTTGAAATCTAAAGGTATCCGTGAAGATATGATCGTTTTGGTAGGTGGTGCGCCACTCAATGAAGCGTTTGCTGAAGACATTGAAGCGGATGCTTATTGCCGTGATGCGGCCGTCGCTGTTGAAACTGCTAAAAAGTGGATGACGATTAAACACGGTCCCCGCTAAACCTTCGTATAGCTACGTGTTCGGAATAGATTTCTTTATAAAGGTGTCAAAACCGAACAAATATCCTTAAAAACAGGACCAAAGCGAATGATTCTTAATCACTTGACAACTTTGGTCTGATAAACTGTCGGTGCGTAACCACTTCTTTGGGTGTTTCGTCTCTTTGATTTGAAAAGACGGGACGCTGTTCTTTTTAGTTGAAGGGCGAAACATCCATTTGGCTAAACTTCGTTTAGCCAGGGCAAAACAAAAGTTTTGCGAAAACCAACCGCAAAAGGAAGCAAGATATGAATACACAATTATCTGACTTACTGGCGGGGGGCGGAACCGTACTGGCAGATGGTGCAACTGGGACTCAGATGTTTAAACTGGGTCTTAGTGATGGTAATCCCCCCGACAGCTGGAATGACACACTTCCAGAAAATGTGCTGATTGTTCATCGGCAATATATTGAAGCTGGCGCTCAGATTATTCTGACCAACACCTTCGGTGGCACAACTTTTCGGTTGAAATTGCATGACCTGCAAGATCGTTCTGAGGAGTTGAACTACAAAGGTGCGGCTCTGGCTCGAAAAGCGGCCGATGAATTTGATCACCCTGTTTTTGTAGCTGGCTCGATTGGACCCACCGGCGAGATTTTAAAGCCGATGGGAAACATGAGCTATGAAGAAGGTGTCGATTCGTTTGAGATTCAGGCCAAAGGTCTCCATGATGGCGGTGCAGATTTATTCTGGATCGAAACAATGAGTGACTTGGATGAAGTTCGAGCGGCTGTGGAAGGGATTCGCCGGGTTTCTGACCGGCCGATTTGTGCCACGATGACGTTTGACACGAAAGGCCGCACCATGATGGGCGTTTCGCCTCAGGCCGCCGCGCGCACCATGCACGAATGGAATCTGTTTGCATTTGGCGCAAACTGTGGCAATGGCATCGACGAAATCGAAGCAGTGATTGAACTGATGCATGCCGAAGTTCCAGATGCGTTGTTGATCGCTAAGTCAAACGCTGGCATGCCCCAGTGGTTGAACGGTGAACTGGCGTATGACGGCACACCGGAAACAATGGCTGATTATGCTCAACGGGTTCGTGCCTTAGGCGCATCTATTATCGGCGGTTGTTGTGGCAGTGCTCCAGAGCATGTTGAAGCGATGAAAAACGCGCTAGCGGTTGAGTCTGATGATTTGGTTGTCAGTGCTCGTGGGTTCAAAGTTGAAGATCTCACCGTTGCTGAAATATCAGCCGCAAATAACGGCGGCCGAAGACGACGGCGTAGAACAAAATCCTAAATATCAGATATTAGATACTAGGTATTGGTGGTGGTTCACTAATATCAAACATCCATTATCTAACAACTAAATAAATATGAGTATTGGAAGTTGGTTACGCGACCATCCACGCATGCTTGAACGAGCCTATGGTTCAACAAAATCAATGTTTAAAGCATTCGATCCTCTAATAAAGCGCATCGGCTACGAGCGGGTAAACCGCTGGATGGCTGGGCCTGAGGATTGGAGTAAACGCATCGTATTTGACTGTAAAATGTGCGGTCAATGCGTTTTGCATTCAACCGGCATGACTTGTTCTATGTCTTGCCCCAAAAACTTGCGCAATGGAGCTTGCGGTGGTGTAAGAGAAAATGGCCACTGCGAAGTGAAACCTGAAATGCGCTGTGTTTGGGTCGAAGCTTATGAACGTTCTGAGCAGATGGGGCAGTATGGGGCAGAAATTACCCATATTCAGCCACCTGTTAATCGGCAGTTAGAAGGTAGCTCAGCGTGGGTCAATATGCTGACGGGTGCGGATAAAGAAGTGCCAGCAGGTTGGGTCGGCTTAAATACGATCCCGGTTCTGGAGAATTCAAAATCATGATGAATGAATTGAATGAGCTTGAGCCAGGTATGAAAGCGGGTACTAATTTAGAACGTGTTTTGAGAGCTGGACACTTTGCGGTAACGGCCGAACTTGGCCCGCCAGACAGCAGCGACCCAAATGATGTTTTACATGAAATTGAATTAATGGCTGGATCGGTCGATGCATATAATGCGACTGACGCATCTGGTGCACATTGCCACATGTCATCTGTAGCGGTTTCAGCACTTGCTGCTCAGCAAGGATTAGACCCGATCTTGCAGGTCTCTTGTCGTGATCGTAATCGTATCGCAATGCAGGGTGATGTTTTGGGTGCAGCGGCTTTAGGGGTTGGAAATGTGTTGTGCTTGACTGGTGATGATGTGACGGCCGGTGATCAGCCTGAAGCCAAGCGAGTCTATGACTTTGACTGCATTCACCTGCTGCGAACTTTACGCATTATGCGTGATAAGAGCATGTTTTTGAGCGGCCGTAAACTAACGACCGCCCCCAAACTGTTTTTAGGGGCGGCTTCTAATCCATTTGCAATGCCGTTTGATTTCCGGCCGATTCGATTGGCTAAAAAGATCGAAGCAGGTGCAGACTTTATCCAGACCCAATATTGCTTTGACATTCCTCGGTTGCAGGAGTTCATGAAACGAGTGGTTGATTTAGGGTTGCATGAAAAAGCTTTTATCTTGGTTGGCGTTGGCCCGATGAAAGGGGGCAAGTCAGCAAATTTTATTCGCAAAAACGTCCCTGGTGTACGTATCCCAGATGCGATTGTGGATCGTTTAAATGGAGCGCCTAAAGGGAAAAAGGCTGAAGAAGGTAAAAAGATTTGCGTGGAGCTGATCCAGCAAGCGCGCGAAATTGAAGGGGTGGCAGGCGTACATATCATGGCTTATAAGCTTGAGCATATGGTGCCCGATATTGTGAAAGAGGCTGGGCTTGGACCTCGGCCTATCATGGGCAAACTAGAACCAGAAATGGCGGCGGCTGGCCAAAACTAGCTGAAATACCGATCGGCCATCGCGTTGAGAGGTTAAATTAAAGGACACACTATGAGTTTTGAAACGATCATTGAATCAAAAACTAAAATTGTAAAAATTGGCCCTGAACACCCGTTTTGTGTGATTGGTGAGCGGATTAATCCGACCGGCCGTAAGTTGCTGGCGCGTGAAATGGCGGCCGGTGATTTTAGCCGTGTTGAGCGTGATGCGATCATGCAGGTCGAAAAAGGAGCCACTGTATTGGATGTCAATGCTGGCATCCCTCTAACGGATGAGCCGCAGATTTTGGCTGATACGATCAAATTGGTGCAATCAATTGTTGATGTGCCGTTATGTATCGACTCTTCAATTGTGGAAGCACTTGAGAAAGGGTTAGCTGCTTATGAAGGTAAAGCGATCTTGAACTCTGTAACAGGTGAAGACGAGCAGATGGAGCGGGTATTACCACTCGTTAAAAAGTATGGCTGTGCAGTCATCGGTATTTCGAATGATGAGACTGGCATTTCTGAAGATCCTAATGTACGGTACGCTGTCGCTAAAAAGATCGTTGAACGCGCCGCCGACTATGGAATTCCGAAAGAAGATATTTTGATCGACCCACTTGTTATGCCGATTGGTGCGATGCGGTACGCTGGGCGTCAAGTATTTAGCCTCGTACGCCGTTTAACCGAAGAGCTAAAAGTAAATACAAGCTGTGGAGCGTCAAATATCTCGTTTGGCTTGCCATCACGCAACCCTCTGAACGCACATGCCTTGACGATGTTCATGGCATCAGGGATGACTTCTGCTATCACAAATCCCAATCATCATGAAATTATGGACGGTATTATGGCCGGAAATGTGATGACAGGTAACGACGAGAATTGTCTAAAGTGGATTAAAGAGATGGCACCCCGAGATGCAGCGATTAAAGCGGCAAAAGCGGCCGCCCGGGCTGAGGCTCGTGGGGAAGCTCCACCAGCACCGGCCGCACCAGTGCGTGAGCGCAAACGGCGTCGCCGTAAGTAGCCGTAAGTAGGCAGTCGTCCCTAATGCAGTGGCACCGTCTAGCAATACAGTTTGATTGCAAGTGCGGTATGTGAAGTTAAGCCAGTTACTTGAAAAGAGGAACAATGGATAAACCAAATATAGATTGGAATGAAATGGATATGGAAGAACAGATTGCTGAGCTGTTATCAACGCAGGATCGGATTTGTGCTACGTTCTTTTCGATTGCTAATCACCAAGATTGGCAACCCGATCCTCATGAATGGTCTTTCCGCTACATCGCTGCTCACATGGCTCAAGTAGAGCTAGATTGCCACCTGCGTCGTGTCATCGAATTGTCTTCTGGTGAAAGCCCGCACTATGACTATTATCTAAATGATGGTTGGGACTTTAGCGCTTACGATATTCAAGATTCAATTTCTACATGGCGCGAACGGCGAAATGAAGTGGCCATGACTCTGCGTCGTTTAGATGAATATCAGCTTGCTCAAAAAGGAACGCACAAATTGTTTGGAGAAATCACACCCCTGCGTATTTTGCGTTTGGCCCTTGATCATGATCTTGAGCATGAGGCTCATCTGGCCGGAATCATGGCTCAGTTTGAGGAAGGCGAAGGGCAATATGCGCTTCCTGGGGCTGTTATCGAGCCGGTTGCTGGTTAATTGTTAACAATATGGATTATTTGCTTGATCGATTGCTCATGGCGCATGAGGCTGTATGCGAACAGCTTTACTTGGTTGCTGATTATCAGGATTGGCGGCCGTCTCAGCCTGGGGGGTCAGGCGATAGCATGCAAAATGATGCTTGGTCATTTCGCCTGATTGGGGCACATTTGGCAAAACTAGAGCAAGAATCTTATCTCTTTCAGCTAGATGGCCTTATTCGGGGGACAACCCAAACCTTTTCAAGTTATTGGAATACAGAAGCCGAGTTGGGTCGGCCGGAATTGACCGACTCAATTATTTTGTGGAAAGAGCGGCGACGGAAGTTTGTAGAACGTATCAAAAATTTAGGCTCAGATCGGGATGAGCTAACGGCTAATCATGATGTGCACGGCACGATTACGCCTGACCGGCTCATTGAAATTGCTATCAACCATGATAACGATCACCTAAGCCATCTGATTAAAATTATTCACCAGTTCAATGCTGAAGATTAGCCTCAGCATTTTTCTCATTGTCAGTAAACCCATTACTTTAGGAAACCTAAGGAGGCCGAAATGGCACACAAACTCAAAAACATGTTAAAAGATGTTCCTAGTGACATCGATATTGCCCAAGCTGCACCACCCTTGCAGATTTTAGATATCGCCAATGAGGCGGGCGTTTTAAATGAAGAGCTTGAAATGTATGGCTGGACAAAAGCCAAAGTAAGCTTAGATGTCCGTGACCGGTTGAAAGATGTTAAGAACGGCAACTATGTTGTTGTCACTGCTATTACACCAACCCCGTTGGGTGAAGGTAAAACGACAACAACAGTCGGGTTGAGCCAAGCGTTGGGGGCCCATTTAGACAAAAAAGTATTCACCTGCATTCGCCAGCCATCGATGGGGCCAACCTTCTCGATTAAAGGTGGCGCGGCCGGTGGTGGTTATAGCCAAATCATTCCAATGGAAGAATTCAACCTTCATGGAACGGGTGATATCCATGCGATTTCCATCGCGAATAATGTACTGGCGGCCGCTATTGATACGCGTGTTTTCCATGAAGCTAGCCAGAGTGATGAAGCCCTGTATCGCCGTTTAACTCCGGCTAAAAAAGGCGTTCGTTCATTCTCACCTTCAATGCTCCGTCGTTTGAAAAAACTGGGAATTGATAAGACCAATCCTGAAGATTTAACGCCGGAAGAAGCCGGGCGCTTTGCTCGTTTAGACATTGATCCAGATACCATCACCTGGCGTCGTGTTGTTGACTGTAACGACCGGATGATGCGTGGTATTACGATTGGAACAGGGCCGAAAGAGAAAGGCCGTACCCGTGAAACGGGTGTAGACATTACGGTTGCTTCGGAAATCATGGCGATTCTAGCCTTGGCTACCAGCTTGCCCGATATGCGTGAGCGGCTGGGTCGTATGGTGATTGGCATGAGCCGCAGCGGCGTGCCGGTTACAGCCGAAGACATCGGTTGTGCTGGTGCATTGACTGTGTTGATGAAAGACGCGCTTAAACCAACGATGATGCAGACGATTGAAGGGACACCGGCTCTCATCCATGCGGGTCCATTTGCAAACATTGCCCACGGCAATAGCTCAATTGTGGCTGACCAGATCGCTTTGAAATTAGTGGGTGAAGATGGCTATGTCATTACTGAAGCAGGCTTTGGGGCTGACATTGGTATGGAGAAGTTCTTCAATATTAAATGCCGTTACTCAGGCTTGGTACCAAACGCAGTTGTGCTTGTTGCAACGGTGCGAGCTCTTAAATCTCATGGTGGTGGACCAAGCGTTGCTCCTGGCCGGCCGCTTGCTAAAGAATACACAGAAGAAAACTTAGAATTGCTCGAAGAAGGGTTGAGCAATTTACGTGCTCATATTAAGAACGCACGTATGTATGGCGTTCCCGTTGTTGTTGCGATCAATAAGTTCCACACTGACACCGCGAAAGAAGTCGAAATGATTCGTAAAGCGGCCATTGACGCGGGTGCGGTTGATGCGGTTATGTCTGACCATTGGGCGTTTGGTGGTGCAGGTGCGGCCGACCTCGGCCGGGCTGTGATTAAAGCTTGTGAAATGGAGAGCGACTTCAAATTCTTGTACGACCTTGATTTACCGATTAAAGAAAAAATCGAGATTATCTGCAAGGAAATGTACAACGCTGACGGCGTTGAATACTCAGAGAAAGCGGAAGCGCAAATTGCTAGCTATGAGGCGAATGGTTTTGGTGGCTTACCGATGTGTATGGCAAAGACTCACCTTTCGATTAGTCATGATCCTGAACTAAAAGGATGGCCAACTGGCTTTACGGTCCCAATCCGTGAAATTCGTGCGTCAGTAGGTTCTGGCTTCCTCTACCCACTGTTGGGTACGATGAGCACGATGCCTGGGTACCCAACACGGCCGGCATACTACGATATCGACATCGATATGGAAACAGGTCAGATTGTGGGGATGTTCTAGCCCTCACCAATTAACTTAGGTTGAAATAAAACTTAAAAGGGCTGTATCAAATTTTGATACAGCCCCTTTTTTTGTTTAATGTTGCAACCAGCGTTTCTGAGGCATTTTGATCCCGGATTTCTGAAAGTCGATCAGTACCCCTTTTGTAAGATCGAAAGTCGCACGCTCTCGATTTTCGGGCATGATGTTTGCTTCTAATTGCAGCCTAATTGCCGTTTCTGTCATGTTGAGCACATGGGCGGCGGCCGGTGGTTCTTGAACGACAAACTGACTTTTGTCGGCAACCTGCTCAATGATGTCAAGTGCCTGTTCGACGTCAGCTTCAAAATCGACAAAAAACTCCAGCTCTAGTTCGATATGGCCGCGTGTCGAAAAGTTGATGATTTTGCCATCGGTAACGTCTCGATTTGGAAGGATGACCGTTTCGTTTTCAAAGGTGATGATTCGAGTTTGTAGCATTGCGATTTGCTCAACTTTCCCCATTACATCTGCAATTTCGACATAATCATCTTCTTTAAACGGCCGCAGCATAATAAGCATGAGCCCTGCTACAAAATTAGCGAGGGCACCTTCCATAGCTAAACCGGCGGCTAAACCAGCTGCACCAATAATGGCGACGATTGAGTTGGTGTCAACACCTAGTTGGTCAAGCGTTGCCATGAGCACAAAGGCTAGTGCTGCATAGTAGATAAGATTGATAGAAAATCGGCCGAGGGTTGTATCGATACTGCTTTTTTCGACAGCTCTTTGAGCAAATCGGCGCACTAATTTTGCGATTTGGAAGCCAATTATCAAAATGGCGGCAGCAGCAAGAATCTTTGTCCCGAATGTGGCGATTAGAACAGGGATTTGGGCTATGATGTTGTTTATAAAATCCATGGGCAAGAGTTTAGCTCAGAATGGGAATGATTATCAAAAACTTGAATAGATCTTTAGTAAAGGCTTCTAGATTGCTTTAGTATAGGGTTACCTGATTCTAATCTGATGAGGCGATAAATTTAGGATTTTGATTTATAATTCTGCTATGAAACTTGCACTGCTTTTGTGCGGCCATGCACAAGAAAAATTTTATCCGGTAACAGGTGGGAACTACGATGTTTATTTTCACACCTATTTTGACCAATTTTCAGATCATGACGTGACGTTGGAGTGCTTTGATGTAACAGCGAGGCAGTATCCGCAAAATCGAGATGATTTTGATGGCTTTATCACCACCGGTTCGAAAGATTCAGTTTATGACGATTTTGATTGGATTAAAGAACTGGCTGTCTTTTTCCAAACGCTTCATAGTGAAGGGCGAAAAGTAGTTGGGGTTTGCTTTGGTCATCAGATGATGGCACATGCTTTGGGCGGCCGTGTGGCGAAGTCGGACAATGGTTGGGGGGTAGGACTTAAAACGTTTGATGTGTATGACACCGCTAAAAGTGAAGCGTGGTTTGAGCCTCAATTAGATAAATTTGGCATTCTTTTGAGTTGCCAAGATCAAGTGCAAGAACTGCCGCCAAATAGTGTTGTTTTGGCTGGAAGTGACTTCTGCCCGGTTGGGATGTATCGGGTGGGTGAAAATATGCTGGGGGTGCAAGGGCATCCTGAGTTTACGGCCGCCTATTCGGAGGCGCTTATGGCGGATCGATTGGACCGCATCCCGGCCGATGTGATTGCGGCCGCACGTGAAACCTTATCGATTCAGCCACACAAGCATGAGCTGGCTTCATGGATCGTCAACTTTATTCGGGGAAGTTAATGAACGTTTATTTGAGGCTGTACGGCCCTTTACGAGACAGGCTGCCAAAAGAAAACAAAGGTGGCGCGGTTTTAAAGCTTGAAGAAGGAACAACTGTGGCTCAGGCTTTGGCATCTGTAGGTATCGATTGGACCGAAATTTTATGGGCGATTAGTGAGCAGCATGACACCGATGCAGAGCGGCCGCTCGAAGATGGGGATGAACTGGCGGTGTTTACACATGTTGCAGGTGGTTAGCTGGCGAAGTATGCAGGTTGCTAGTAGATTATAGAAATAAAAAAAGCCGCCAGAATCATTTCTGGCGGCTTTTTTGTTTGTTGTTGTCTTCGTTAGTTAGAAGAATTTGATTGGAATTAAAAGATAAATTGAACGGCCGCATAAGCAACTATTCCAATTAGAGCTATGTTCCAGATCAGAGGAGTAGCGGTACGGTTACCCGCTTTTTCTAGATCGGTGTTGTAGTATTTGATAAGTGATGGATGTGTCATGATTATCTCCAAAAGCTGAAAAGTTGTTCAGCCTGAGCCTTAAAATAAAAATGTGATAGCGGCATAAAACGCTAGAGGTAGTGCCACAATAATTGATGCTACTGAAACGCCTGAGCCTTTTACGTTTTCGCGGTTATCAGGGTTTGAATAAGTTAATTCGTATTCGTCATGAAGCAGTTTCGCTAATGCGTAATCGTTCATAATAACTTTTCTCCAATAGAAAAGCGGCAGAACAAATTTTTGTCTTGCCGCTCAGTTTTTGTAATTCTGATGTGTTAATTAATATGAAAATAGTCTATCTCCCGTATGGGTAAAACTTGGTGAACTCGTGTGTCAAATCTGTGTTAGCTATTCCAAAGTTGTGCAAAAAGTGTGACACAAAATGTAGTACCGGGTCATGTCGTGACTCTTAGTGTGACCTTTCCATGACTTTTGCCACCTTTAGAAACATTTTTGGAACGTTACCCTTCTATTTGTGTAAAAGTTGTCTTAAGAAAGCTAAAAGTTAAGGAGAGAAAAATGGAATATTACGGTACTTTATTAACGTTTCACATTTTAGGTGGGGGCTTGGCCTTGGTTTCGGCCGTGGTCGCAATTCTATCGAAAGTGATCAATTCAGATCACCGCTGGCACGTGTATTCTGGCCGGATTTATCATTACGGCATGGTTGTCGTTTTTGTGACCGCTTTCCCCATGGCGATCCTAAAGCCTAATTTGTTTTTATTTTTAATTTCAATCTTTAGCTATTATTTTGTTTTTACTGGTTGGCGGACAGCTCTAAATCGAAAAGGAACGCCACATTGGATCGATTGGGGAGTTATGGGGCTGATGGGGGTTACCAGTGCTGGGATGCTCGTTTATGGCATTTACTTGTTGATTATCGGTGTTGGTGAGGGGGTAACAATTTTAGTGTTTGGTGCGATTGGCGCTGCCCAAGTTTGGCAAGATTTTCAGATAATCCGCAGAGGAGGGGTTAAAGGTCGCGAGCGCATTGTTATGCATTTAGGCAAAATGATGGGAGGAACAATTGCAACTGTTACTGCATTCGTAGTCGTTAATATCAGCTTTCAGCCCGCATTTGTTGTGTGGTTGGCCCCGACTGTTCTGATTACGCCGATTATTATGTGGATGTCGATTCAAATCCGTAAAAAAGGCCGCATAGTGACCGGGTTTTCTGAGTAATAGTGAACAGTCTTTGTGGAAATGAAAGATATTGCCTCATTATCAGTGATCTGTCACAATCTTGATGATGATTCCAAATATCCCACAATTAAAACGCTTGCCTCTGTTACTTTTGGCTCTGATCATTTCGGTGCTGCTTGTTGCCTTTCTTCTGTTTACTTTCCAGTTGGGAGAAGCGGCCGATCTGCAATCTGATGAAATCTTGTTGCAGGAAGCGCAACCAACGCCTACTACAGACCCTTTTAACCTAGCCGACCCTTTCGTTTGCATTATTCCTAATGACGGGACGTTTTTACCCTGTCATGCTAATTTGCTTGCAGATGAAATTCCGGTTGAGCGTTCGTCTGTCTTGGTTGTGGAAAGTGCTGCGTGTGTAGACGGCACGGCGGCCGGTTTTCCATGTGATCAAGTTGATTTGTTAAGCCAATTGACTTTGGATAATTTTGATGGGGTAAAAGCGAGCGATATTTGGGGATGGACTGATCCATCGAATGGGAATGAAATAGTCATTTTAACCCTGAGGGACCGAACGGTATTCATCGATGCGACTGATGCACTTGACCCGCAGATAATCGGGACGTTATGGAATCCTCTTGGGGCAAAAGCCTCAGCTTGGCGTGATGTTAAAACGTATAGCAATACCGCTTATATTGTCGGAGATATCGCTGGCTCCTTTGGCATGCAGATATTTGATCTGACCCGACTGCGTGGGGTAGCGGGGAATGTGCTGCTAACGGCCGATAATCTCTATCAAGGAATCAGCTCAACACACAATATCGTCATTAATGAAGAGACTGGACTCGCCGCATTGGTCGGTATTTCATCTGGGGTAGAACGATGCAGCGGTGGAATGCACCTGCTTGACTTAAGTGTGAATCGGTTAAACCCGACGTTTGCTGGCTGTGTTGAAGACGATGGATATGTACATGACGCTCAATGTGTGATTTATCACGGGGTGGATGTGGCTTATAACGGCCGGGAAATATGTTTTAACTTTAACGAAGATACGATCACGATTGTTGATGTGACAGATCGAGCCAACCCAGTTCAGATTTCCCGCACTGGCTACCCTCAAAGTGCCTATACACATCAGGGTTGGTTGACGGCTGATCATGAGATTCTTTTAGCGGATGATGAAGGCGATGAGGGGAGATTTGGGATTGACACCACCACCCATATTTGGGATTTAACGTCATTGGCCGCGCCTAAGTTAATAGAGGCGTATACGGCCGAAACAAAGGCGATAGATCATAACCAGTATGTGCATTTAGGATACAGTTTCCAAGCCAATTACCGAGCTGGAATGCGTATTTTAGATACGGCCGAAGTTTATGATGGCCGCCTCAGCGAGGTCGCTTATTTTGACATTTTTCCTAGTAACGATTCGGCGAATTTTAATGCGGCTTGGAGCACCTATCCTTATTTTGAAAGTGGTGTGATCGCTATTAGCGGTGTAGAACAAGGGCTGTTCTTGGTCAAACCAACCGGATTAGAATCCTATCGGGCTTCTATTGGTGCTCCTGAATTGGTGACAGTTACTTCTGGCTCAACGATTAATTATGCGGTTGATGTACATACGTTGGGGCTCTCTGACACATACACGTTTACTTTGATTACGTCGCCTGAGCCTGGTTGGACCATTTCTTTGACACAGCCGGCCGTGTTCACCGGCAGCCCGACTCAAACTAAAATTATTCCGATATCAATCGGTGTTCCGTTCACTGATAGCGGGCAATTAGAAATGAACTTGATTTTAGAATCGCATTTACGACCCGGTTACACCATCTCCGCGACAACTCAATTCAACATCATTCAGGGGGAATTGTTTGATGTTGTTCAAACAGAGCCAATAACAAGCGCATTTGAAATAAGTGGAACAATGATTGAATTACCGATTCAGATCAAAAACAGGTCCGGTTTGCCGGAACAATTTTTGGTTGAAGTTGCGGGTGATTCCTGGCTTGTTGAGCCATCTGTAGAACAAACGCCGCCTGTTGATGGGAATGGGACCTATGAACTCTCGTTATTGATGGATGCTGTGGCTGGAATTCAGACGAGCTATACCTTAACGGTAACACCACAGAGTTATCCAACTGGTGTACAGACTCTAGAAGGGGCGGTTGAAGTTCAGGCTGGGGTTAATACAAATTACGAATTAACCCGCTCATCAGAGAAGATTACCTATACACTGCAGTTAACCAATAGCGGTGATTTGCCAGATGTATACGATATTGTGGTTGGGGATGGTATTTGGGCGGCACAGCTGTCAGTCACCCACACCGAACCGATATCTCCTCAAATGACGACAACGGTTCAACTGATTGTTGATGTTGGATTGGGTGGGGAGTCAGTTAATCAGGTTGGAATTGTCTCACAACGGCTAGGTCGTGAGGCCGCTGCAATAGAATTCATCTCGCGAAATTATCAACTTTTGCTGCCAATTGTCTCTAGTGCTACTTCGGCTCGCTAGGTTTTTCAAAGCACCAGCCGATTAACCGGCGTACAAAGTCGGCCGTTGGGAATCGTTTTGTGTCGTGGCGCCAGCGGGGAACCTGAACGTGCTTGGCGCCCGGCTGACGTGGGAATTGGCCCCCCTCGATTCTCAGGGTTGTAAACTCATCTCCCTCTTTGGGAATGCGATAGTGCACAATAAACTTTTTATTCGCAGCAATGATGTGTAAAACTCGCTCGCTAACAGGCTCAACGAAACCACCATCAGGCACGATCTCTTTGACATCGTTGACGTACCAAATGTACTCACGCCCTTTAAATTTAACTTTTCGATTTCCTTTTTTGCTTACAGCCACAGCGTAATTATGCAGGATGCATCTTGCTAGATGCAAACCTTATCTAGAATGATTTAGGTTGAGCAATCAGCTCATAACCGATAGCAGGCGATGGCATTATCGTGAAATAGCTTTTGCTTTTCAGCGTCAGAACAGCCGACAATCGCGCTATCCAATACTTCTACCCAACGTGGATATTCGGCCGCTAAGCGAGCTACCGGCCAATCTCCACCAAACATGACTCGATCATAGCCAAAGCTTTTTATAACGTGCCCGATATAAGGGTGTAAATCTTCAGGGGTCCATTGTGTATGGTCAGCCTCTGTGACCAATCCTGAAATTTTGCACCATACGTTTGGAAATTGGGCCAGCTGCTTGATTTCTGTTCGCCAAGGCGAAAAAAGCTGAGCTTTGATGTCAGGTTTGCCAATATGGTCCAAGATAAATTGGACCTCTGGGCATTGCTCTACTAATTTTATGACGTTTGCCATTTGGTGATGATAGATGCAGATATCGAAACTCAATCCATAATCGGGTAAAGCTTGTACACCATCGACAAAACCCGGCCGTAAACAGAACGCGTTGTCTTCTTCTCCTTGAAGCAAACGGCGCACCCCTTTGACAAGCGGATTGGCGCCAAGCTGTTTCAAATACGGCCGGACATCTTCACCATTTTCAAGTGGTGCATGTGCCACAATCCCAGTAATCCGTGGATCGATTTTGGCTAATGATGAAACCCATTCTGATTCAGCTAGAGCTTGGCCTGTATCAGCTCCAGCTTCAACAAATACGATTTGCTCAACTTCAACCGGATTCGTCAATTCGTTAAATGCTTCAAGGCCGTATGTTTGATTAAGCAAGCCGTTGTCATCTAGCCATGAATAACGCAGATGATTGGGGTCCCAAAAATGGACATGGGTATCGATAATAGGAAAATTTAACATGGTATCTTTGTTTGATGGATAGAATTCTACTGTCGCAGTCACCGACTTTGCAACACTTCTTGGATTTTATCGCACGGTAAGCTTAAACTTAGCAAATGGATTCTGAAGACAAAAATTATAACGTAATCTTGACCGGATTTATGGGAACGGGAAAGACAACCGTCGGCCGCTTATTGGCGGAAAAACTTGAGTTTGAGTTTGTTGATACAGACGTCTTGATTGAGGACCGTGCGGGAAAGACGGTTGCTGAAATATTTGTTGAAGATGGAGAGCGAACCTTTCGTCAAATGGAGCGGGATGCTGCTCGTGATTTAGGTGAGCAAGTCGGGCAGGTAATCGCTACGGGTGGCCGAATGATGCTCGACCCTGAAAATATAACTTCGCTTGCACCAACCGGATCTATATTTTGCCTCACAGCGTCTCCTGACGAAATTCTCAAGCGCGTCATGAGTGACACAGCCGGCATGGAGCGACCATTGCTAAAAGGAGATGATCCAAAGGGAAGAATCAAAGAGCTTTTAGCTGAACGTCAAGAAAAGTACGGCCGGTTTGAGCAGATAGAAACGGAAGCATTGAAGCCACAGGAGATATGTGACCAAATTGTTGAGCGTGTTGTCGCCAGTAATGAAAGCGACGAAGTCGAAGCGTCTGATGCCTAATTTCGGGCGTCAGGCTGAACTAGGTCTGCTATAGGGGCCAAGAACTAATTTTTGATCCCATTCAATAATGGAGCCTGTTGCCATTTGAGCCTGATCAGTCAATAAGAAAGTGACTAGCGGGGCAATATCAGCCGGACGTGACATTCGGCCGAACGGCATCGACTGATCGGCCGCTTCAAGCCAATTCTCCGGCTGACCGGTTTCTGTTTGGATCGTGTGTTCTTGCTCTGTGGCGGTCCAGCCAATGTTGATACAGTACATGCGAATATGATCTTGGCGTAAGGACAAAGCAGCACTTTTAGTGAAGGTCATTAAAGCCCCTTTGGCAACAGAATAGGCCATGATCTCAGTATCACCGCCATGAGCGTTAATCGATCCGATATTGATCATGCACCCGGCCGTTTTTTCGCGCCGCATAAGCGTACTCGCATCTTGCGTGAGTAAAAATGGCGCCCGCACATGCAGGTTCATCATCTCATTCCACAAGTTTACTGAGGTATTTTCTAAATTACCCCGCGTACCTCGCCCGGCGGCATTGACCACCCCATCTACCTGGCCAAAAGTTTCATCACAGACTTTGACGATTTCTCGGCAAGCCGTTTCTAGCGTAAGGTCAGCCTGCACATATATCGCTTGAGTCCCAGCACCTGTTTCCCGACCGATCTCTATAATCTGAGCGGCCGTATTTCTTCCCTCAACATTGTTAACATCGCTGACAACGAGCCCTTTTGCACCCAGCCACGCACAGCGTAAAGCAATAGACCGGCCGACACCGCTTGCCGCACCGGTCACAATGAATATCTTGCCTGCTAGCTGATTCTCTGATGGATCAGGTTTCATCAGTTAAAGTGAACTAGGGTGTCCAGCTTGTTCCATCTGGCCAGCGGCTTTGGGTCCATTGGATCGTTTTAACTTCGATGGGATATTTAGCGGCCGCCTTTTCATCAATGTCGATGCCTAGGCCTGGCTTGTCATTGGCCCACACAAACCCATCATGCAGTTCAGGTGTGCCTGGGAATACCTCATATAGTGGATCCCCGAAGTTGATGACTTCTTGGATGCCGAAGTTGCGGCTAGATAGATCTAAGTGGAGGTTGGCAGCATGTCCTACTGGTGAAACATCTCCTGGCCCATGCCACGCGGTCCGTACACCAAATGTTTCACATAAGGCTGCAAGTTTCTTTGCGGGCGTAATGCCACCCAATTGTGAGATATGTGCCCGAATGTAATCGATGAGTTGCTCGGTGATCAACGTTTTCCACTCCAGTGGATGGTTGTGCAATTCTCCCATTGCAATGGGTGTGGTTGTATGTTCACGCAAGCGGCGGAACCATTCGATCTGATCGGGAGCAAGTGGATCTTCGAGGAAGAATAAGCGATAAGGCTCTAAATCTTTTGCCAAACGGATCGAGTCGATGGGAGCAAGACGTTCATGAATGTCGTGAAGTAAGAACAGGTCTGGGCCGATGTTTGACCTGACATGGTCAAATAGTTCAACAACTGAACGAGCATACCAGTCTGGATCGTAATATGCACCAGGGAAATTGCTGTTGAGTTGGTCCATCATTTCCATACGCCGAGTTGCCTGTGGCCCGGCCGCCCCTTGCTTGGCGTTTTTGTCGTTGATGTCTTTGACTCGGCCGCCGTATCCACCCATCTGACATCGCACGGCAAAATGCCCTTCTTCTTTGTAACGGATCACATTTTCGAGCACTTCTTGAGGCGTTCGTCCGTCAGCGTGACGATAGACCATCGCGGCTTCACGGCATTTGCCACCCAGCAGGTCATAGACCGGCATATTGGCCAGTTTGCCTTTAATGTCCCACAAGGCCATATCAACGCCGCTGATCGCATTGTTGAGTACTGGGCCGTTGCGCCAGTATGAATTGACATACATGATGTGCCATAGGTCTTCGATGTTAGCCGGATTGCGCCCTTGGAGGAGTGGGTCTAGGTATTCGTCAACCGCTTGAGCGACCAAGGTCGGTCGTTGGGTGAACGTGGCACAGCCCAAGCCGTAAAGTCCAGGTTGGTCTGTTTCAACTTTCACGACGATAAGCGCGATCCCATCTGGAGCGGTCATGATTGATCTAACTTTTGTTATTTTCATAGTGTTTTCGGACTGCAAGGTACGTTTTTGAACCGCACGGTGCAACAGGGTCTAAGACCATAAGCGGTCGTGGCTAATTTCCGCATCCCAATAAGTTGATGGCTCAAAGTAGCCCTGATCATCGGGTACAAGGTGCTCCCGAATCGCATCTTCATTGATTTCAAAACCCAGACCGGGCGTTTCAGGGACAGGGATATACCCGTTTTGAATGACCGGCTTGCCCACCCCGTCGATGAAATCGCTCCAAAATGGCACGTCTGAGAAGTGATGCTCAAGCGCGATAAAGTTTTCGGTAGCGGCCGCACAGTGGACACTTGCCATGGTGCTAATTGGGGTGCCTGCCATGTGCATCGCCATGCTAATGCCGTGCTCTTGTGCCAAGTCACCGATCCGTTTTGTTTCTAAAATCCCACCGCTTGTCGCCATGTCTGGATGGATGACGTTGACCGCTTTGGCTTCGAGAAGGGGCATAAACCCTTCTTTGAGATAGATGTCTTCGCCGGTGCAGACGGGTGTTTTGAGTGTTTGCTCTAAGCGCACCCATTTTTCAGTATACTGCCATGGCACTAAATCTTCGAGCCAGGCAAGGTTAAACGGTTCGAGCGCTTCACCTAAGCGAATGCAGTCATCGATGCCGATATGGCCAAAATGATCGGCTGCAATCGGGACTTCGTACCCGACAACTGAGCGGACCTGATCGACATAATCGGCGAGCATTTGAATCCCTTTTTTAGTCAAACGGACGTGGGTAAACGGATGCTGAATGCTGTGGATGTCGAGCATTTTCTCAAGCTCGGTGCCATCGTTGGTGTGGAGCATTCCGGCCGGATACGTTAGCGTATCTTTGACGCCGATCAACGGCTGAATGCCTACATCCATCTTGAGCATCGTGTAGCCCCAATCCATTCGCTCTTTAAGGCGGTGCCCCATCGCTTCGCCAGTTGGTTCATTTGGCGTGTCACAATACATGCGCACCGAGTCCCGATATTTGCCGCCACATAGCATGTAGGCGGGTACGCCGTATGCTTTGCCCGCTAGATCCATCAGCGCCATTTCAACACCAGACACACCGCCACCCTGACGGGCATGGTGACCAAACTGCTTAATCGACTTGAAAAGTTTGTCGACGTTACACGGGTTTTCACCAACAATCCGGCTTTTGAGCATCAGGGCATAGTTTTTGCTGGCTAAATCGCGTACTTCGCCGTAGCCGCTTAACCCTTGATTGGTATCGATCCGAATAATCGGGAAACGCCAATGGCCCCAGCCTACGGTGGCTGAGCGGATGTCGGTTATTCTGAGGTCGTTTGGCCGACCGTTGGCCGAAACATGATCTTCCGGCCGTGGATTATTTTGAGTCATGAATTATTTTCCTTTCAGCCATTCCTGATAATCAGCTTCAATATCTTCACGCCAATCTTCCACGTCGATATCAGCACTGGTGTATTTGCCTTGCGATA